>JALVUY010000056.1 GCA_027023665.1 Methanocaldococcaceae archaeon | reverse complement strand
TATCAAAAGTTTTAATTGTGATGTTTTTTATTTTTGTATTGATGATTATTAAATACGCCAATTATTTAGAATACATATATTCAATAGTTGAAGTATTTAGCATTGATTCAATATATTCATTTTTCTTGGAATTATGGAGAGAAAGACCTATAATTGTACTATCTATAATAGTAACTGTAATATCTGCTTATATCTATATGTTAGACTATATGGCACAACATAGACGACTTATGTTCAGTAGAGAATGGGTAGGAAAAAAATATCTGGTATTTGTGAAATATCTCTATGGATACTTTAATTATTTTATAATTCCATTTATTATGCTTCCATTTATGTTTCATAAACATTTGTGGCTGGAAATATTTTTCATTATTTTAATGTATTATCTAACCACTAAATACTTTATTCCTATAATTAATTGCTATGAAACAGCAACATGTTCATATGAGTTTATCAATAGATTTAATATTGCTCGAAAAAAAGATGAAAATCAAATGTTAATGGAAGTGTTATTTTTAATATTAACTAATTATGAAAAATCCAAAAAGGACATTAGTCTCTATGAGAAAATAGATACATTTTTAAGAAAAATAATCTTAATATTTGTTGAAAATGTTAATTTACTACAAAAATTACTGGTTTCACTAATAATCATGCTTTCTATTATATTTTGGTTTTTAAAATTTAATTTCCTAACGATTCTCTATATATTTCTAACATTAACTTATTGTTATATGATTATTTGCTATGCTCTTCAAGATTTTCCTAACTACAAAGCTGATATTTACTTAAATAACAATGAAAAAATAAAAGATGTTTATATTATAGAGGACAATCCAGAGGGTTATATTGTAGTTTTAGATAAAAATGATAGAATTACAAAAATTATGAAAAATAGTATTATTAAAATAGAATACAAAAACCCATAATTTAGGTGAAAGAATGAAAATCTCTGATGTTGTTGTTGAATTGTTTAGAGAAGCAGTTATTTATCTACCAAAAGATGTAAAAGATGCATTAAAAGAGGCTTGTATTAAAGAAAGTAGTGAAATATCAAAAAATACTTTAAAAGCAATTGTAGAAAACAATGAAATTGCTGAAGAAAAGCAAGTTCCTTTATGTCAAGATACTGGTGTTCCAATAATATTTTTAAAAATTGGGAAAAACATAAATTCATCAGAAATTATGAAAATCATTGAGGAAATAAAAGAAGGTGTAAAAAAGGCAACAAAAGAGATTCCATTAAGACCTAATGTAGTTCATCCATTGACGAGAGAAAATTTTGGCACTAATGTTGGTTTAAATGCTCCATTTATAAATATTGAGTTTGATAAAAACTTAGATAGAGAGATAGAAATAACGGTTTTCCCAAAAGGTGCTGGTAGCGAAAATATGAGTGCCTTAAAGATGCTTACTCCTTCAGAGGGAATTAAAGGAATAAAGAAATTTGTCCTTGAAACTGTTGCAAATGCTGGAGGAAAGCCATGCCCTCCAATAGTTGTTGGTATAGGTATTGGAGGAACATCTGATGTAGCATTAAAGTTAGCTAAAAAAGCATTGTTAAGAAAAATTGGAGAAAGACATAAAGATGAAAATATAGCAAAATTGGAAAAGGAACTTTTAGAAGATATAAATAAATTGGGTATTGGGGCTATGGGTTTGGGTGGAAAGGTTACTGCCTTAGATGTATTTATTGAAATATCTGGATGTCATACTGCCTCATTACCAGTAGGAATTTGCATTCAATGCTGGGCTGATAGAAAAGCATATAAAAAAGTAAAAATAGATGAAATAACCATTTAATTAAGTATTGAGAAATCATATAAATTATGCAAAGTTCTATATTTTATAGCCTTTGGTAGATAGTTTTATAAATGCCAATTCTCTTAATTTAAATTATAAAATTATAAGTAAATAGAAAAACATTGAAAAAGACAGTCACATATAAGGTGGGACAAATGTTTACAGAACCAGTAAAGGAAATAATGACAAGAGATGTAGTTACAGTAACTCCTGAAACCCCAATATCAAAAGCAATAGGTATAATGGAAGAGAACGGCTTTCACCATTTAATTGTAGTTGATAAGAAAGATGATAAAGAGGAATACTATTTAATAAGTATAAGAGATTTGTTATTAGCATCATCAGTTCAGGAAGAAGTTAGAACATTAATGTATAAGCCACACTACATACACGAAGATACTCCTGTTTTAGACGCTGTATGTGAAATGCTTGAAAGTGGGCAAAGAGCAGCACCAATAGTAAATGATGAAGGAAAATTAGTAGGGATAATTACTGACTATGACATTATGGCAAGAGCCGCAAGATCAAAGATAATGAAAGATACTAAAATTACAAAGATAATGACAAGAAATGTAATAACAATCAATGAAAATGATTCTATTGGTAAGGCAAGAGCATTAATGAGAGATAATAACATTGGTAGGTTGGTAGTTGTTGATGATGAAGGAAATCCTGTTGGAATGGTTACTGAGGTAGATATTATCAAAAAGATTTACAAACCAAAAAGAAGAATGACTTATGGAGAAGTAAAAGGAGAAAAAGTTCCAAGAATGGGACAGCCAGTTAAGTTAATTATGAATACCCCATTAATAACTGTTGATGTAGATGCAAGTGCAGCAGATGCGGCAAGAGTTATGCAAGAGTATGACATTAGGGGAGTTCCTGTTGTAAAAGGTAAGTCTTTAAAGGGAATTGTTACAAGATTAGACATTATAAAGTATATAGCTGATTTGAAGAAAGGAGCAATGATTGAAGTAGAAATTCATGGAATGTTAGATCCAGAAGTTAAAGATCTTGCAGAAAGAATTATTGCAACAGAAGTCAAAAAGATGGTTAAACAGGCAGGAAAAATTCACTGGATAAAGATAAATATTAAAAAAGATAGAGATAAGGGAGGAGTTCCATATTATAGAATTACAACATATGTAAAAACTCCAAATAAGTTGTATGTTGGAGAAGGTAGACCAAAAGCTTCATTACCTAATAAATTAGAAGCAGAAGGAGAAGATATCGCATATATTTCAGAGCACGAAAGATGGGAATTTATAGATATATTAAAGGAATCATTAGACTCAGTGTTAAGGCAGTTGGAGGCTGATTTTGATAAATATCATCCAAAACATATAGGAAGAGAAATTAAAGAGCAACTATATGAAGAATATGTTCCCGAAGAATATACCAAAGAAAATGAAAATAGAGAACAAAATGAAGAAAAATAACACATTGGTGATCTTTTGAGTGAGCTCAAAGTAAAAAAAATTAGAAATGGAACTGTAATTGATCACATAGATGCAGGAAAAGCGTTAATGGTTTTTAAAGTTCTAAATATTCCTAATGAAACCTCTGTAATGATAGCAATAAATGTTCCTTCAAAAAAGAAAGATAAAAAAGATATTCTAAAAATTGAAGGTATTGAACTAAAAAAGGAAGATGTTGATAAAATATCTTTAATTTCTCCTGATGTAACTATAAATATCATAAGAAATGGAAATGTCGTCAAAAAACTTAAACCGCAAATACCTAATAACATAGAGGGAATATTAAAATGTACAAATCCAAATTGCATAACAAATAAAGAAAATATTAAAGGAAAATTTATAATTGAAAATAAAAATCCATTAAAAATTAGATGTTACTATTGTGAAAAAGTTTTAAGTAAAATAGTTTTTGAATAAATTAGGGATTTTTATGGAATTAAAAGGTAGAAGTATATCAAAAGGAGTTGTTAAAGGAATTGCAATTGTCTCAAACAAACCCTTCTCTTTTTTGGGAGGAGTTGATAAGGAGGGAAATGTTATAGATAAAGATAGCGACATATATGGACAATCATTGAAAGGAAAAATTTTCGTATTTCCTTATGGAAAAGGGAGTACTGTTGGCTCTTATGTTATATATGGTTTAGCAAAAAGAGGAATTTTAAAAGGGATAGTAAATAAGGAATGTGAGCCTATTGTAGCTACTGGTGCTATTTTAGGAGGAATTCCATTGGTTGATAAAGTAGATATAGAAAAAATAAAAACAGGAGATATAATAATAGTTGATGGAAATAGAGG
>JALVUY010000055.1 GCA_027023665.1 Methanocaldococcaceae archaeon | reverse complement strand
ACCTCAATAAGGTTTTGAATATACTTTTATTTAATAAATTGAATATTTTAATATTATAATATAAAAAACATAAATACTAACAAAAATATAGTACTTCCTAAATAAAAGCAAAATAAAGTGGATTAAAATGGATGCTCTAATTATGGCAGGTGGTAAAGGATCAAGAATGGGTTATGTAGAAAAGCCATTAATTAAAATAAAAGATAAACCACTCATATCTTATGTAATCCAACCTTTATTAGAGTCAGATAAAATAAACAAAATATATATTGCCACATCGCCAAATACTAAAAACACAAAAAAATTTATTATCTCAAATTATAAAGATTATAAAAATATTAAAGTTATTGAAACTTCTGGTAGAGGATATATAGAAGATTTAAATGAGTGCATAGAATATTTCTCAAAACCATTTTTAGTGGTTAGTTCTGATTTGATTAACTTAACATCGAAAATTATTAATAGTATAGTGGATTACTTTTACAGTGTTAAATCTAAAAATCCAGAAATTGAGGCATTAGCAGTTATGATTCCTAGGGATAAATATACAAATCCAACAATAGAATTTAATGGCTTAATTCCCGTAGGAATAAATGTAATATCACCAAAGAGTGGTTATCAAAAGGAGAAAATTATGATCATTGATGAGTTAGTAATTAATGTCAATACTCCTGACGATTTAAAATTTGCTGAAAATCTTTTAATAAGAAATAAAAAAGAAAATGATGGGAGATCATGGAAAATATAAATAGAAGAGAGAAAATGCCTGCTAAACTATTATTTGAAAGAAAAGTTATAGGAAATATGGGAAGTATTATTGGGACAGTTAGAGATATTATATTTGATGAGAAAATAGGAAAATTAGTTTCTTTAGAAATTGAACCTTGTGAAAATAGCCCAATTAATGTGGAAGAGGGAAAGTGTGTTTTAATTCCTTATAGGCTTGTAACCGCCGTTAAGGATGTTTTTGTAATAGACGAAAAGTGCTTAAGTAAAGTTACTATAAAGCCCTCCACTCGATAAAAAACTATTTTTGTGGTGTATAATATGGAATTTACAAAGATGCACGCTCTTGGAAATGATTATATAGTTATTAATGAATTTTTTGAGGAAAAAGTTAAGGAAAATGAGAAATCAGGATTTTCAAGGAAAATATGTAGGAGAGGTTTTTCTGTAGGGGCAGATGGTGTTATATTCATACAAAAGCCCACATCTGATGAATACGATGTAAGATTTAGGATTTTTAACAGTGATGGTTCTGAGGCTGAGATGTGTGGAAATGGTATAAGATGCTTTTCAAAGTATGTTTATGAGAGAATTATGAAAAAGAATCCATTAAAGGTTGAAACTAAGGGAGGTTTAAGAATCTGTGAAATGGAAATTGAAGATGATGAGGTTAAAAAAGTTAAGGTTTTCATGGGAACACCAAAATTTAAATTAAAAGATATTCCAATGAAAATTGAAGGTTATGATGAAAATGATGAATTTATATATGGAGATTTAAAATTAAAAAATCCTTACCTACCAAAAGTTAAATTGAGTGTTGTTAATGTAGGAAATCCTCACGCAGTTATATTTGTTGAAGATAATAACATTGATCTAAATTTTGTTAGAAAATATTTAAATATTATTGGAAAAGAAATTGAGAATCATCCTGTATTTCCAGAAAGAATTAATGTCCATTTTGTAGAGGTTTTAAATCCTACTGAGATTAGAATTGTTACTTGGGAAAGAGGGGCTGGTTACACAACAGCGTGTGGAACAGGAACTACGGCTTCAGCAATAATTGCTCATAAACTTAATAAAACAAAGAACAAGGTTTTAGCACACTTAGATGGTGGAAATCTAGAGATTGAAATAAAAAATGATGGAGTTTATATGATTGGAGATGCTGTAATTGTATATGATGCCAAATTAATAAATATTGGATGGTAAATTATGAAAGATTTTAAAGCAGATGTTGTTGTAGAATATAAGGGAAAGTTAATAACTCCAAATCAAATAAAACTTTTAAAATCTTTACAAAAAACTAAATCACAGAATGAGGCGTCTAAATTATTAAATATAAATCCTTCCTCTTTTAATATTCAGTTGAAAAGGTTAGAAAAGAAATTGGGAGTTAAACTATATTACTCTACTCCAAATGGGACTATTTTAACTGAGGATGGATTAAAAATTTTGGAAATTTATGAATCTAATAAAAAAAGATTGAATAATAATTTTTTTACTGTCTCTGGATTTGTTAGTGGAGAAATTGCTAAAATATTATTTGAAAATCCAATAATAACATCTTTTGACAATGCTTTAAAACTATTAAAATTAAACTTTGTAGATATATTGGGAGTTGATGACAGTTACTGGGTTTTTAGATTAAATGATGAAAGATTCTTGAAGTCAGAGATTGGAAATTTTGATTTTAACATATTCTTAGTTGTCTATGACCACTTTGTGATGGTTAGTAAAAAAGAGTTTGACTACAAAAATTTAGTAGGAGTTAGATATAGTTCTCATAGAATAGTTTATAATATCTTAAAGAAAGAAGGAATAAATTTTAAAGTAAAAATTAGGACTAAAAATCCTTTTAAGGCAATAGAGTTGGTTAATGAAGGTTACAGCTTATTTTTAAACGAAAGTTTATTAAAATATGTTGATGACAGTTTTAATGTTGAATATCCTAAATTCTATGAAAAAACTATACATGCGATAAACTTCATAAGTTTAAATAGGGAGATAAAAATAGATAAAGATTACATTAAAAAAATAAAAAAATTAGGTTTTAAGTATGAATGTATTTGATAAATTTGCTGAGGAATACGATAGATGGTTTGATGAAAACCCTTTAATCTATAATACAGAAATTGAGTGTTTAAAGAGGCATATCCCTAAAGGTAAAGGTTTAGAAATTGGTGTAGGCACTGGAAGATTTGCAAAGGTATTCAATATAAAGATTGGAGTAGATATATCAAAAGAAATGGCTAAAATAGCTGAAAAAAGAGGAATAAAAGTAATTATATGTAATGCAGAAAATTTACCTTTTAATGACGAAGAATTTGACTTTGTATTAATAAATACTGTTTTGGAATTTGTAAAAAATCCTAAAAAAGTTTTAGAGGAGGCAAAAAGAGTTCTAAAGAAGGGAGGGAAAATTATAATAGGAATCATAGATAAAGATAGTTATTTAGGAAAAATTTATGAGGAAAAAAAGAAAAAAAGTAAATTTTATAAAGATGCAAAATTTTTGTCATCTAAAGAAGTTATAGAGTTCTTAAAAGAACTAAAATTTAAAAATATAAAATCTACTCAGACACTTTTTGAAGATGAATATAGAAAATATGAGATTAAAGAAGGTTATGGAGAAGGTGGATTTGTAGCAATATCTGCATATAAATAAATTTGAGGGATTTTAATGGAAAAAGTTTTAAATGTTTTGAAGGATTTTGGTATAAAAGAACTTAGACCTCCTCAAAAAAAGGCATTAGAGAGTGGGCTTTTAGATAATAAAAATTTTTTAATTTCTATCCCAACTGCCTCTGGAAAAACGCTAATTGGAGAAATGGCATTAATAAATCATCTTTTAGATGAGAACAAAAAACCAACTGGTAAAAAAGGAATATTTATAGTTCCATTAAAGGCATTAGCATCAGAAAAATATGAAGAATTCAAAAATAAATATGAAAAGTATGGTTTAAGAGTAGCGTTATCAATTGGAGATTACAGTGAGGAAGAAGATTTAAGTAATTACGATTTGATTATAACCACTGCAGAAAAACTTGACTCTCTTTGGAGACATAAAATTCCTTGGATTAATGATGTTTCAGTTGTAGTTGTCGATGAAATTCATTTAATCAACGACGAATCGAGAGGAGGTACTTTAGAGATTTTATTAACTAAATTAAAGGAATTGGATATACAAATTATAGGCTTGTCTGCCACAATTGGAAATCCTGAGGAATTGGCAGAATGGTTGAATGCTGAACTTATAGTTGATGATTGGAGACCAGTTGAGTTAAAAAAGGGAATTTACAGAGGAGGAGTTATAGAGTATTTAAATGGAAATTGTAAGAGGATAAAAGTTGAAAATAATGATATATACA
>JALVUY010000054.1 GCA_027023665.1 Methanocaldococcaceae archaeon | reverse complement strand
ATTTTACTGTTTTTATAATTTAAATTTTATAATTTAAAGTTTTAAAATTATATACCTAAATATATACCTAAATTAATAGATCTTAAGATATAACATAAGTAACATCATGAGATAAAAGGTAGGGTTTGTAGCATATCGTAACATATAAATATCAGCGGGACAATATTATCGTTATAACCGATGAGAGGGCTCTGCCTTCGAGGTCAAATACCTTTGATAAAAAGATTTTAGGGGCTGTCTCCGTTCAGCCCGGAAGTCCAATGAACCTATGGCAGATAGAATGGTATTCTCGATGAAGCTATGGGCTGAGGATAACCCATTTCCATAGCTATCGGTTTGTATGATATATTGTTAAATACTACGATATGCTATGGAAATGGGAAACGGCTTTACCCTCTATGGCTATAAAATATTTCCAATTGCTTCATATAATATCCCATTAACTACTGTATATATTGGAAACCCTCTAACTAAAAACTTATCAAAAGGACTAAATTTTGCCTTGGATTTAAATAAATCTGCCATAATCTTTCCTTCTTTTTTCAAATCAATAATAGTTAAATTAGCCAAATTACCCTCTTCAATTTTGTTATTTATATCAAATATTTTAGCTGGATTCTCTGATAATATCCTTATAGCATCAAATAATGTTATTAGATCTTTATTAACTAAATTTAAAGTTAAAGGAACGATAGTCTCAATTCCAGGAATTCCTGAAGGACAGTTTTTAACATCTTTAAGCTTGTCTTCTAATAAATGTGGAGCATGGTCTGAGGCGATTATATCTACATCTCTATTTACAATCCCTTTAATTAACGCTATGTTATCTTCCTTACTCCTCAAGGGTGGATTAAATTTTCCAAAACCTTTTAATTCCTCAGCCATTTCCTTATTTAAATAAATGTGGTGGGGAGTAACTTCAACAGTAATCTTAACATTTTTTAATCTTTGTTTTGCATCTTTTATTATTTCCAATGATTTTTTTGTAGATATATGACAAAAATGGATATGAGGCTTATATTTCCCAACTTTATCAATAAATTCTAAGATTTTTATAACTTCTCTAACTGCCTCAACCTCTGATTTTTCATCTCTTATTTTACAATGGTCAATCCAACTTTTCAATTCATAAATTTTCATATTTTTATTAATTATATCTTTATGCTCCGCGTGAATACAAAAACGCTTATTTTGATTTAAAATATCTTTTAACTTTGAATAATCTTCAATATATAAATCACCCACAGATTTAACCATAAATATCTTGTATGCCTTTGCCTCCTTTATATTCTCAAGATAATTTTTTTCTGTAATTCCAAAATTTAAAAATATATTTATTTTACTCTCTTTTTTACAGTCTTCAAGTTTTTTATAAAAAAGTTCTTTTGTAGTTATTGGAGGCTTATTGTTAGGCATATCTATGGCAAAACACACTCCCCCATTTATCCCTGCCAAACTTCCACTTAAAAAATCCTCTTTTTCACATTCTCCCCATCTAAAATGGACATGAGCATCAATAACTCCTGGAATAACAATATAATTTTTTAAATTAACTTTTTCATCGTTTATATTTATATTTTTAGAGATTTTTTTAATTCTACTATCTTCAATTAAAATATCACATTCAACAATCTTATTATCTTTTACTATTCTACAATTTTTAAGTAACATTATTCTCCCCATATAATCTAAATCTAAGTAATTTTTTGTATAATCAACTTAAATAAAATCTTAAATCCTGTCTTAACATTGGTTCCTCTCGACATTGAATATTCAGTATATATTGTTTTTATTGGTACTTCCTTTAACTTTAATTTGTTTTTTTTGGCTAAAATTATAAATTCTGATGAAACTTCGTATCTATCACTCTTTAACTCCTTAATAATTTTTTTTGCCGCTTCATAAGAAAATGCCCTTAAACCACTTTGGCTGTCAGTTACTAAATAACCACCCATCAAGTAAGTTATAAAATTTAATCCAAAGTTTCCAATTCTTTTAACTAATGGCATATTCTTTAACTCATTTTTGTCCATCATCCTACTACCTATAACAAAATCATAACCCTCAAATATTGGCTTTACGACTTTTTCAACATCCTTAGGATGATGTTGTCCATCAGCATCAAAAGTTACAATAACCTTTGGTGTATAGAGTAAAGCACACTTAATTCCAGTACCTAATGCTCCTCCTAATCCTCTATTTAATATATGCTTACATACTATAACATCCTCTTTTTTTGCCAATTCGTAAGTTTTATCTCTTGAACCATCATCAACAACAATTATGTTTTTATATCCTTCTTTTTTCAAATTTTTTAAAGTTGTTGAAATCATTTTCTCTTCATTATATGCTGGAATTACAATAAATATATCATCCTTATTTATTTGTACATTTTGATCCATTATTTTCACCTATTACCTTGCAGAATGCAAATGCACCAACAACACCACATATAAATATAGCCAATGCTATACTATTGGCAAAGGCTATTTTGTATTTCTGAGAAATTACTACAAGTAAAGTACCAATAACTGCTGTCAATATAGATTCTCCAATTAAAACATTGGCTGTTCCTTTTTTAAATGCTAATCTTAAACCTACCAGTGCCGAGAAACTTAGGGCAATAATTGCAAACAGCCAAACTATGAAATTCATTTTATCACCAATATCTACGTTAAATAATATTTTACCATCAAAAATATAAATATAATTGCTCCAATAAATACAGACAGCCAAACCCATATATTCATAATAAATAAAAATTTAAAGATTTGTTCTCTTTTTTCATATAAAAGTCTTTTTATTGGATTTTTTCCATAATATTTTTTTCTTTTCATAATTATCACTATATTAATTTAGTCATATAATGAAAATTTAAATATAATTTGAGTCGTTGTAGGTAGTTCTCTTCTAACGATCCTTAACTCTGGTTTATATATGTATAATACATCTTCCTCTGAGAACATATTTATATCTCTCCCTAATATTTTTGAGATTACTTTAACCTCTTCTTTACCACTAACTTTTATAGCCCCACCTAATGAAGGGTCAACTTCTAAAACTATTGGAATTTTTAAATCCTCACTACTACCTATCTCTCTTAGAAGTTCAAGCTCTCTTCTCTTTATCCTATGCCTCTTACCGTTGATTATTATATAAGGTTTTTCTTCATTTAACAAATCTTTTAATCTTTTTCTTTTAAATGATACTTTAAATTCTCTTATTATTCCTTTGATAATTCTATCTAAGTTTTTGTCATCCATAAACATCACATTATTAATTTGTTAATATAGAAATAGAAAATAGTAAAATATTTTATACAATTGTAGATAAATAATATTATTGGCTATAATCAATATTAATTTACATCTTTAAATGTAAGTTTTTTACTTAAAAAGGTTTTGTGAGGGATGATTGTGAGAGTGTTAAGAGTTGTTCAAGATAAAGAAATAATCTGTATATATCCAACTACTACAATAAGAAAGGCTTTAATGACAATGAACGAAAATAAATACAGAAGATTACCTGTAGTTAATCCAGGAAATAACAAACTTGTTGGAATATTAACAAGTATGGATATTGTAGATTTTATGGGAGGGGGCTCAAAATACAATTTAACAAGAGAAAAACATAATAGAAATTTATATGCCGCAATAAACGAGCCTGTTAGAGAAATAATGGAGGAGAATGTTATAACCCTCAAAGAAAATGCAGATATTGATGATGCTATAGAAACTTTCTTAACAAAAAACGTTGGTGGAGTACCAATAGTCAATGATGATTATCAATTAATATCAATGATTACTGAAAGGGATGTAATTAGAGCATTATTAGATAGAATAGACGAAAACGAAGTTATAGATGATTATATAACGAGAGATGTTCTATATGCTACTCCAGGAGAGAGATTAAAAGATGTTGCGAGAACTATGGTTAGAAATAACTTTAGAAGATTACCTGTAGTTTCTGAGGATAGATTAGTAGGAATTATAACATCAACAGATTTTATAAAGCTTTTAGGTAGTGATTGGGCATTTAATCACTTACAAACAGGAAATGTTAGAGAAATAACAAATGTGAGAATGGAAGAAATTATGAGAAGAGATGTTATAACTGCAAAAGAAGGAGACAAATTGAAAGATGTGGCTAAAATAATGGTAACTAACGATATAGGGGCTTTACCTGTAGTTGATGAAAATATGAAAATAAAAGGAATTATTACAGAAAAGGATGTTTTAAAATACTTTGTTTAATTAATAAATATTTTTTAAGTTTAATTAATTATTTATTTTTTTATTAATCATCTTAATCTTAATCATTTAATTCTTAGGTGAAAATATGAAAGTTCTCGTTTCTGGAATTGTAGATTTATCAACAATTGACTACCCAAAAAAATGCTCTTCTGTCATATTTTTGTATGGTTGTAATATGAGATGTCCGTATTGTCACAATTTAAATTTTATTTTAACACATAAAAAGGAAATGACTGTGGATGAGTTATTTAAAAATATAGATTTTTTCTTCTCTGAGGCAATAGTTATAAGTGGCGGAGAACCTACTTTACAAAAAGATGCAGTAATTGAAATTGCAAAATATGCTAAAATAAATGGATTTCCAGTAAAAATTGATACTAATGGAACACATCCTGAGGTTATTGAATATTTAATAAATCATAATCTTATTGATTATGTAGCAGTTGATGTAAAATGTAGATTTGACAAATATAAGGAATTTACAAAATGTAAAGAAGATGGAGAAACTATTAGAAATAAAATATTGAAGATAATTGATTTATGTAAAAAAAATAATGTATTTGTTGAATGTAGAACTACCTATGTTCCAAAGGTTATGGATAAAAGTGATATTGAGGAAATAGCAAAAACTGTTAAAAATTGTGATTTATATGTTATTCAACAATTTGAACCAAAAGATGCTTACGATGAAGAGTTTAGAAAACTGCCATCTCCAAAAGAAAATGAATTAAGAGAATTAGGAAAAATAGCAAAGAAATATATTGATAATGTTAATATAAGGACTGTAAATGGAGTTTTTGAAATTTAAAATTTATTTATTTCCTCCAAGAACTCTTGCTATTTTATACTGACCAACTGCCTCTATATACTCTACCTCACATCCTGGTTCTAAACCTTCAATACCTTCTGGAATTGGTAATTCTAAGGTTTCATAAGTTTGTAAGTCCATTATTTGTACCATATCTCCCATAATTGCTAAAACTTGCCCTTTTCTTCTGTCAATTATTGGTACTTCTACTTTACTTGATGTTGGAGCAACGAATTCTTTTTTAACTTTCTCAAATAGTCCAATTCCTACTACTCTTGCCTTAGCTCCTCCATGTTTTCCAGGCTTTGAAACGCTGATATCTACAATTTCACATGGAACTCCATCAATCATAACATACTGTCCGACTTTTAATGAACCAACATTAACTTGCTTAGTTCCTGGCATTTTATCACCTTTAATTTCATTAAAAAGAGGCTTTTAATAACTATTCTTTTATGTTATATAAATATTACGATTATATTATAGTTGTGTGCAAAAGTTTTTTGACTAAAATAAGGAACTAAAGAATGCCTTACTAAAAGGTAAGACATTCAAATTTTCCTTTAAAAAGTTTATTTTATTTTATACACAACTATAAATTAACTCTTACTTTCTTTGTTCTTTTGATTATTCTTCTCTTTCATTATTAAATTAACATACATTGACAATCCACCTATAACAGCGGCTACTTTTGTATTCTTTTCAAAGACTTTTTCTGAAACAACGCTATATAGATCTCTTGATTCTAAAGCATATTTGACCATCAATTTCTTTAATTTAGGCATATTTTGTTCAACATAGTGTGTTGATAAATTCCCTTTTAAGAAGTTTTCCTCCTCTAAAACAGCTCTATGAAATGGAATGTTTGTAGTAACACCAACAATAACATATTCTTTTAAAGCCCTTCTCATCCTTGCTATTGCCTCTTCTCTACTATTTCCATAGGTTATTAATTTTGCAATCATTGGATCGTAATATGGAGGAATCTCCGCCCCTCCACAGACACCACTATCTATTCTAACTCCTGGCCCTCCAGGTGATCTATAAAGCTTTATTTTTCCGGGGCATGGAACGAAGTCATTTAATGGATCTTCCGCGTTAATTCTACACTCAATAGCATGCCCTCTTATCTTAACATCCTCCTGTTTTATACTTAACTCCTCTCCAGTGGCTATTTTAATCATAGCCTTAACTAAATCAATTCCAGTAACTTGTTCTGTAACTGTATGCTCAACCTGAATCCTTGTATTCATCTCTAAGAAGTAGAAATTACCATTTTCATACAAAAATTCGACAGTTCCTGCACTATCGTAATTTATTGCCTTACCTGCCTTAATTGCAGCCTCTCCCATTCTTTCTCTTAACTCTTCAGTCATTATTGGAGATGGAGCTTCCTCTATCAATTTTTGATGTCTTCTTTGAATAGAACACTCTCTATCTCCTAAATGAATAATATTTCCATGCTTATCCCCTAATAACTGTATCTCTATATGTCTTGGGTTTTCTAAGTATTTTTCAATGAATACCGTTGGATCTCCAAATGCACTCTTTGCAATATTTCTTGCAGATTCTAAAACGTCTTTTAACTCCTCTTTGTTATAGGCGACACTCATTCCCATTCCGCCACCGCCAGCGGAAGCTTTAACAACTACAGGAAACCCTATCTCTTCAGCAATTTCAATAGCTTCATCAACATCTTCAACAGCCCCTTCACTTCCGGGTATTAAAGGAACTCCTGCCTTTCTCATAATTTTTTTAGCATTAATTTTACTACCCATAGCCTCTATAGCGTCAGGATTAGGTCCTATAAACTCAAAACCTGCCTTTTTTACAGCCCTTGCAAATTTAGCATTCTCTGCTAAGAATCCATATCCTGGATGAATTGCATCAACTTTTGCTTTTTCAGCAACATTAAGGATTGCATCAATATTTAAGTAACTCTTTACCGCTGGAGCATCCCCTATACAGTATGCCTCGTCAGCCAAAGAGACATGTAAAGATTTTTTATCTGCCTTAGAATATACTGCAACCGTTTTTATCCCTAATTCCCAACAAGCTCTTATAATTCTAATGGCAATTTCTCCCCTATTTGCTATTAAAACTTTGTTAAACATATTTTCCACCCTTACATAAAAGAGATTAATTGAATTATTTAAAATGCTAAAAAAGGAGTTTTAAATTCATTTATTTTATTGGCTTATTTTATAATCATAATTACATCTCCTACATTTACAGCATCTCCTTCATCAATTAATATTTTTTCTACAATTCCCTCAACTGGGCTCTCTATTGGATGCTCCATTTTCATAGCCTCTAATACTGCAATAACATCACCTTTTTTAACTTTATCTCCTTCTTTAACTTTAATTTTTGTTACTATTCCTCTAAATGGAGATGTTACTGCCCCTTCAATTTCTGCAGTAATAATTTCTTTCTTTCTCTTTAATTCTGTTCCTATCTTTGGCTCAATTTTAACCTCAAACTTTTCCCCATTAACTTCAACAATATACTCTGTTGGAATCTCTAAAATCTTCTCTATATCCTTCTCTTTTGGTATTGGTTCAGGTTTTAACTCTCCTCTTAAGAATTTAACTGCTATCTGTGGATATAATGCATATGTTAAAATATCTTCCTCTTTTTTCGCAATACCTTTTTCTTCTGCTTCCTTCTTTACCTTTTCCCATTCTGGCTCTAACAAGTCTGCAGGTCTGCATGTAATAGGTTTTTCTCCTTCATCTAATACCCTCTTTAATAATTCTGGATTTATTGGTGCTGGTGGCTTTCCATAATAACCTTTTACATAATTAACTACTTCGTTAGTGATAACTTTATACCTTTCCTCAGTTAAGACATTCAAAACTGCCTGAGTTCCAACAATTTGAGATGTTGGTGTAACTAATGGTGGGTAACCTAAATCTTTTCTAACTCTTGGTATTTCTTTTAAGACATCTTCAAGTTTATCTAAGGCACCTTGCTCTTTAAGCTGTGAGACTAAGTTTGACAACATTCCCCCTGGAACTTGGTATATTAAAACTCTTGCATCTACTATTTGAGATATTGGAGATATTAACATCTTGTATTTCTCTCTAACTTTCATAAAGTAATCTCTAATTTCATTTAATAATTTTAAGTCCAATCCTGTATCGTATTTAGTTCCTTTTAACGCCGCTACAATACTCTCTGTTGGAGGTTGAGAAGTTCCCATAGCAAATGGAGATATTGCACAGTCTACTATATCTGCCCCTGCCTCAATGACTTTTATATATGTCATTGGAGCCAATCCACTTGTGCAGTGACTATGAACCCCAACAGGAACTGAAACTTCTTCTTTAAGTCTTTTAACTAACTCATAACCTTCATAAGGTGTTAATAATCCTGCCATATCTTTAATGTATATTGTATCACAACCTAATTCCTCCAACTTTTTTGCCAATTCTACATATTGGTCAATCGTATGAACAGGACTTATTGTGTAACATATTGCCCCTTGAACCTCTGCCCCTACTCTTTTAGCAGTTTTTATAGCAGTTACCATATTTCTTACATCATTCAAAGCATCAAAAATTCTGAATATATCAATTCCATTCTCATGAGCTTTTATTACAAATTTTTCAACTATATCGTCAGGATAATGCCTGTAACCAACTAAATTCTGCCCCCTTAAAAGCATCTGTAGTGGAGTATTTTGAATTCTCTTTTTTAACTCTCTTAATCTTTCCCAAGGATCTTCATTTAAATATCTAATACAGACATCAAAAGTAGCTCCTCCCCAGACTTCCATAGAATAGAATCCAACTTCATCCATCTTTTCGGCAATTGGCAACATATCTTCAGTTCTCATCCTTGTGGCTATTAACGATTGTTGTGCATCTCTAAAAGTAGTATCTGTTATTTTAACCATTCTTATCCCTCATTATAGCTATATCCATTTTTAAAAATAGAATAGAAAACAATATTTGTGGCATTTATATCAAAAATTGATAAATTGAAGAGACTAAAAAGTGATTGATATTAAGTTTTATCGTGACATAAATATTGGGCGAAATAATATTTATGCTTTACTTAGGGAAAGTTACGTTTTATTAACTACGAAATTTTCAGGAAATTTTCCGCTAATAATCTTCAATATATCAGTTCTCGTTATGATTCCAATGATTTTGTCATTTTCATCTACAATAACTAATCTACCCACATTGTTTTTATTCATAATAACCAATGCATCATATATCTTTTCATCTTTATGAATTGTTATAACGTTTCTGTTCATAACTTCCTCTACTTTTTTATCTACATTATCTATATTTTCAGCAATATCGTGCAAACTGATTATTCCTACTAATCTATCATCATCTACAACAGGAGCCCCACTAATGTTTTTTTCTGCAAATAACTTGGCTGTCTCTCTTAAAGTATTTTCTGGAGAGACAGTATAAACCTCCTTAATTCCCACATCTCCAACTCTAATATTTGGAATACTTGAAACTCCCAATACATCAATTAATAAAATTCTATGAATGTCATCTCTACCAATAACCCTTCCATTTATTATTATTTTATTATGATATGTGGGTCCAACTCTTATAATGTCTCCAATGTTGAAATGCTTTGTATCTCCTTCAATATGTATCTTAGAGGAACAACATTTTTCGTGAGTAACTGTATCAAATTCAATCTTTATTACTTTAACTCCTTCAACTTTTTTTCCTTCTTTGTATATTGGAACTATAATTTCCCCCTCATCTCCCAAACCTAATGCTCTATACGCTTTACTTGTAGGGACATATCCCCCTTTTGGTCCGGGAACACCATCAACTAAATCTAATGCCCTTAATGCCTGCATTTGGTTTCTAATAGTTCCAGGGTTTCTATTTAATCTGAGAGCTATTTCAGTTCCCTTAATTGGCCTATTTTTTTCTCTATATAGATTTATAAGTTCCTGTAAAATCTCTCTTTGGATAACAGTTAGTTCCATATAAATCCCCTAAACTCTTCATGATTATAAATGATGATAAATCATTGACATATATGATAAATATTATGAAACTATATAAATATATAATTATCGATTTGATTTTAATCAAAATTTGTGAGAATAATATTTGGTGAAGATTATGAAATATTTAACCTCAAAAATTGCAAAGGTAATTTTAAACTCAAAAGAAGATGAACTTTTTATAAATTTAGACTTAAATAAAACTGATAAAAAAGAAAAAATAATAATTGATAGAAAAAATGAAATAGTTAAATTTCCTGAGGGGGATATTAGTTTTGAAATTTTAAAAAAAATTGCTAAGGATGAGGGACATATATACTTTATAAAAGATGGAAATGTCTTTAAAGCGGCAATTTCTAATAATGGCTATTATAAGTTAGTTCCTACAATTCCTCCAACAATTGAAATAAATGGAATAAGAATGCACAGAACTAAGGAAGTTGATCCATATCAAGATACTTTAAATAAAATCAACTCTGTAAAAGTTAAAAAAGGAGAGAAGGTTTTAGACACCTGTATGGGTTTGGGTTATACGGCAATTGAAGCATATAAAAGAGGAGCAAAGGTTATAACGATAGAAAAAAATCCAAATGTTTTGGAGTTGGCTAAAATTAATCCATACAGTGAGGAGTTATTTAAAGGAGACATAAGGATAATAATGGGAGATGCCTTTGATGTTATAAAAACCTTTGATAATGAAGAGTTTGATGTAGTTATCCACGACCCTCCAAGATTTAGTTTGGCAGGACATCTATACAGTGAAGAATTTTACAAAGAAATTTTTAGAGTTTTAAAACCTGGGGGTAGATTGTTTCATTATGTTGGAAATCCCGGGAAAAAATATAGGGGAAAGGATTTACAGAAGGGAGTAATGGATAGACTAAGAAAAGTAGGATTTGTAAAAGTTAAAAGAGTTCCAGAGGCTTTAGGAGTTGTATCTATAATACCAAAAGAAAAAGAAACTGGAAAAATTTAAAAATATACGGATAAAATTATTTATTTCCAATGTTCTAATGCTTTTTTTAGTTCTGGAACTTCCTCAGCCTTCTCTTCCAATGGTTTATTTTCCATTACTGCCTCAATTGCCGCCCTCATTGCCGTGGCCCCAGCAACTGTTCCATCTGGATGTCCGTGAATTCCTCCCCCTGCCTGAATAATCAAATCTTTGCCTAAAATTTTAACTATCTTAGGAACTAATCTTGGATGAACTCCACCAGAAGACACTGGAAACATTGGTTTTATATCTACCCAATCCTGATCAAAGAATATATTTTCATCATCTTTTTTAACTTCATTATAAATTATTTCATCTCTTATTGCCTTAACTTCCTTTTCCCCTCCCTCCATCTTTCCAACAACAGTTCCTATATGTAGTTGATCAACTCCTAACAATCTATATATTTTAGCTAATACGAGCATTGAAATTCCAAAATCCTTACTCCTTGTAATTGCCGCATGCATTGCCCTATGTCCGTGTATTATAAAGTTAAAGTCTTCCTCTCTAAATGACTGAACTGCTGAAAATCCAGTAACTACCACATCTACCATAACATACTCACTACCAGCATCTTCACATATTTCAGCCCTTCTTATCATTTCTCTATATGGAGCAGTTATATTTGGCATATATGCCTTCCTTTCTCCAGTCTCTTCCTCTGCCTTATCTCTCATCTCTAAGGTTTTATAAACTCTATCTTCAAACTTATTAAATTCCTGAGAGGTTAAATTTTCATCATCTTTAACGAGATCAACTCCCCCAATCCATGCATCATAAGCTACTTTAGCATGTTCTTCAGTTTTTAAACCAACCTTTGGCTTAACTATAGTTCCCAATAATGGTCTTTCTTTAATCTTTAAAGTTTCTCTAACCCCTTCAATTCCATACCTTGGTCCCTTATATTCTTCAACAAACTTTTTTGGAAATCTATAATCTAATATCCTTAAACCCTTAGCAATCTTCATTCCAAATATATTTCCAGCAATTCCTGCTAAGACACCAGGCATGTTGTTTATTTCAAAATCATACAATGGATATGCAATTTTTACTAATCCTACTTTATATCCATTTTCTTCTTTTAACTCTTTAATTTCATATACATTTGGTTTTAATTTTTCATAAATTTCGCTTTTCATTGTTTGAACTTTAGTCCAAGTCCCAATAGAACTTTCTCCAGCAATTTCATTTGCTAATTTTTTTAGGTTATCTCCTTTAATTATCATACAAGATAACAAATCATCCTCTGTAGGAACATATTCTAAGTTTATATAATCCATTGTAATACCCCCACATTAATTTTTAATTAATCATATAATTTTAAGTATTAGTTCATTATATAAATAGATTTAGTTAAACCCTTAATGGTGAAAATTTATGTTTATAGATGGAAAGTGGATAGACAGAGAGGATTTAGAAGTTATAAATCCATACACTTTAGAGGTTATTAAAAAGATTCCTGCATTGAGTAGAGAGGAAGTTAAGGAAGCAATAGATATTGCTGAGAAATATAAAGATGTTATGAAAAATCTTTCCATTACTAAGAGATACAACATTTTAATGAATATTGCTAAACAAATTAAAGAAAAAAAAGAAGAACTTGCTAAAATATTAGCTATTGATGCAGGAAAGCCAATAAAACAGGCAAGAGTTGAGGTTGAAAGATGTATAGGAACCTTTAAATCAGCGGCTTTTTATGTTAAAGAGTTTAGAAATGAAGTAATTCCTTCAGATGATAAGTTAATTTTTACTTTAAGACAACCTGTTGGTATAGTTGGAGCGATAACACCATTTAACTTCCCTTTAAATTTATCAGCGCATAAGATAGCTCCAGCAATTGCCACAGGAAATGTTATTCTTCATCATCCTTCACCAAAAGCTCCTCTTGTTTGTATAGAGTTAGCCAAGATAATAGAAAACGCTTTAAAAAAGTATAAAGTGCCTTTGGGGGTTTATAATTTACTTACTGGTAATGGAGAGATTGTTGGAGATGAAATTGTAGTCAATGAAAAGGTTAATATGATTTCATTTACTGGAAGTGTTAAAGTTGGGGAATTAATAACTAAAAAGGCAGGTTTTAAAAAAATTACCTTAGAGTTGGGAGGAGTTAATCCAAACATCGTTTTAAAGGATGCTGATTTAAAAAAGGCAGTTGATTCGTTAATTAAAGGAAGTTTTATCTACGCTGGGCAAATTTGTATTTCAGTTGGAATGATTATAGTTGATGAAAGTATATCTGACAAATTTATAGAGATGTTTGTAAATAAGGCTAAAGAGCTTAATGTAGGTAATCCATTAGATGAAAAAACTGATGTAGGTCCATTGATTAGTTTAGAGCATGCAGAGTGGGTTGAGGAAATTGTTAAAAAATCTATAGATGAAGGAGGAAAACTATTATTAGGAGGTAAAAGAGAGAAAGCAGTATTTTATCCAACAATATTAGAGGTTGATAAAGACAATATCTTATGCAAAACTGAAACCTTTGCTCCTGTAATTCCAATAATTAGAGCTAAGGAGGAGGAGATGATAGATATAGCCAACAGTACAGAATATGGATTACATTCAGCAGTATTTACTAAAGATATTAATAAGGCAGTATACTTTGCTGAAAACTTAGAGTATGGAGGAGTTATGATAAATGACTCATCACTATTTAGGCAGGATAATATGCCATTTGGAGGAATTAAGAAAAGTGGGTTGGGTAGGGAAGGAATTAAATATGCAATGGAAGATATGAGTGAAATAAAAACTGTGGTAATTTCAAAATAGAACTTTATAGTACTTATTTTACTTAACTGTATATTAGGTATTGAATATTTATGAGAGGTAAAAACAAATACTTTTTTTAAATAATTTCTTAATCTTAATGATTATGGTGAAACCATGGCTAAGGTTATAGTTAATGGAAAAGAAAAAGTAGGAGAAACTTTAAAAGATGTTATAAAGGATGAGTATTACAAAGAAGGGGCAAATATTGTTATAATAAAAGGAGTTAAAAAAGAAGCTGAAAAAATTCCCAAAAAGTTCTTAATTAAAACTACCAAGGGAAATATAACAATTGCGATAACTGAAAATAACGAAACTGCCAAATTTTTCATAAATAATTATAAAAACTTCGTAAAAAAACTTAGATGGGTTAGTGGAATAGATGTGGCATTTGGTTCTACAAGAATTGATTTAGAAATTTCAACTGAACCAAAAGAATTTAAAAAGTGGGATGTTGTATTGAGTATATCTGGTTTGGATAAAGATGAGGGTCATATAGTATTTGTTAAGAGAAGAGGAGATGCGGTTTATGGATTAAAGGATCCAAAAATTGGAATTGTTGTTGGAGGTAAGTGGGTTATTGATAAACTAAATATTGGAGATGAAATTATTGATATAGAGCCAATTAGAGAGGAAAAAGAGGCAGTTGATTACTTTGTAACAACAGATTTAAATACAAAGTTGGAAGATGGTTGGAAAATTTATACTTACTTCATTGCAGAATTTGATGGAACTCCCTCAGCAGTTGAGCACTGTTTGGCACTTATGGAAGATGGAATATTTGAAATTTCTGAAAATACTAACACTTATGCCGCAGATTGTAGATTACAAACCTTAAAAATTGAAGAGGGTAGTTTAATAGACAGATATAGAGGAGCTATAACTGTAAGGAATTATGGAGTTGGTGTAGGGAAAGTTTATATTTATAGAGAGAGTAGAAGCTCCTCTCTATCTCATACAGTTGTAGGAAGAGTGAAGGAGGGGATTGAGCTTATAGACTTCTCAGACTCTGGAATTTTGTCAGTAAAAACTATACCTGAAAGGTTATGTGCTATTGGTTTAACCATAGATGAGGCAGAGGAATTGTTTAAAAAGTATAATATAGAGGTAGAAAAAGAGGGTGACTTAGAAAATGCTATTGTAGTAGAGCAAGAGCCGGAATATACTTTGGATATATTAAAAAAGAAAAAAGTTAAAATCACTGGGTTAAATAAAAACAAGATAGTAGTAATAGAATTGTTTGAAGATAAGGCTCCAATAACTACATGGTATTTCAGAAAGACTACTGGATTAACTACTAAGAGAGTAGGAAAACTACATGTTTATTTCAAACACAAAGATGTTATTATGTTTAAAGGAAATCCTGACTATGCAAAAGGTTTATTGCCAGAAAATACTCCAAAAGAAAAAGTTGAAAAATACTACATTGGAGTAACTAATATGGTTAGTAGATACAAAGGGATGATAGGGGTTAGATTCAATGACAGTGAAAGATTTGGACCTACTGGAGAAAGTTTTGAAAAAACCAACATTGTTGGAAGAATCGTTGAAAATGCCGAGTATTTAAAAAATGTTAAACATGGAGAAGATGTTTATATACTATTAAAAAAGTAGAATAACATCTAAATTTTTTTGCTTATTAGCATATAATTTCATTTTAAGTTTTTAAGTCTTATTTTAATTAAACTATTTTTATGAGTTTTTAATCTAATAATTCTTAATTAGTTAGAAAACAAAAGGTGGGATGTATGGAATTAACACCATGGGAGACACCATCAGTTATAGATTATAGAAAAACAATGGAACAGTTTGGAATAAAACCAATAGAAGATATTTTAAAAGATTTAAAAGATGAACATCATTTTTTTAGGAGAAATATTATACTCGGACATAGAGATTTTGACAAAATAGTGGAATCTATAAAAAATAATAAAGAGTTTGCTGTAGTTAGTGGAATGATGCCCTCTGGAAAAATGCACTTTGGGCATAAGATGGTCGTTGATTTATTAAAATATTATCAAAAATACACTGACAATATAAATATTCCTATAGCAGACTTAGAGGCATACTGGGCAAGAAACATGAGCTTTGAAAAAACTAAAGAACTTGCTTTAAATGAATATATAACCAACTACATAGCTCTTGGATTAGATCCAGAAAAAATAAATGTATATTTACAGTCAAAATATCAAAAAGTTAAAGATTTGGCTTTAATTTTATCTAAAAAAACAAATTGGAGCGAAATGAGTGCAATTTATGGATTTAAAGGAGAGACAAATATAGGACATGTAATTGCTCCAATAGTTCAAGTTGCAGATATACTACATCCTCAACTCGACGAAAATTTAAATCCAGAACCAAAACCAGTTGTAGTTCCAGTAGGGATTGATCAAGATCCACACATTAGATTAACAAGGGATATAGCCAACAGAGCCAAAGAATTTAAATTTATTCCTCCCTCCTCAACCTATCATAGATTTATGACTGGATTATTAGGAGGAAAAATGAGTTCTTCAAAGCCAGAAACTGCAATATTTTTAACTGATGATGAAAAAACTGTTAAAAAGAAAATATTTTCAGCTAAAACTGGCGGTAGAAAAACTTTAGAGGAGCACAAAAAATACGGTGGAGTTCCTGAAGAATGTGTTATTTATGAATTATTTTTATACCACTTAATTTTAGATGATAATGAACTTTTAGAAATTTATAGAAAATGCAAAAGTGGAGAATTAACATGTGGAAAGTGTAAAAAAATGGCTTATGAAAAAGTCGTAGAATTTTTAAAAGAATTAGAGGAAAAGAGAGATCAAGCAAAAGAAATTGCATTAAAAATATT
>JALVUY010000053.1 GCA_027023665.1 Methanocaldococcaceae archaeon | reverse complement strand
ACTTAATAGATAACTTTTTAATAACTAACACTATATATGATTTGAGTAAAAATTTAAGAATAAAATGTAATAATTACAAAAGTAAGAGGGATAGAAATGAAGTTTTTTTTAGACACTGCAAATGTTGAAGAAATTAAAAAGTATGCTGAGCTTGGCTTAGTTGATGGAGTTACAACAAACCCAACGTTAGTAGCTAAGGAGGGAAGAGATTTTTACGAAGTTGTTAAAGAAATCTGTGAAATTGTTGAAGGTCCAGTAAGTGCTGAGGTTATCTCAACAGATGCTGAGGGAATGGTTAAAGAAGCAAGAGAATTAGCAAAAATTGCTGATAATATAGTTATAAAAATCCCAATGACAAAAGATGGAATGAAAGCAGTTAAAATATTATCAGCTGAAGGAATAAAAACAAATGTAACCTTAGTTTTCTCACCATTGCAAGCTTTATTAGCTGCTAAGGCAGGAGCTACATATGTTTCCCCATTTGTTGGAAGATTGGATGATATTGGGCATGTAGGGATGAAATTAATTGAAGATGTTGTAAAGATATACAAAAACTATGATATTAAAACAGAAGTTATAGTAGCATCAGTTAGACATCCATGGCATGTATTAGAGGCGGCAAAAATAGGGGCTGATATAGCAACAATTCCTCCATCAGTTATGGATAAACTATTTAACCACCCATTAACTGACATTGGTTTAGAGAGATTCTTAAAAGATTGGGATAATTATTTAAAAAGCAGAAAAGAATAAAAAATTAAATAATTACAAAAAATAACAACATATTCTTATTTAATTTTCCTTTATTTATTGATTGTATATGGTATTAAAATAATAAATCTATAAAAAATAATAAATTATAGGTGGAAAATTATGAAATTGGAAGCAACTAAAAGATTGTTAATGATTCCTGGACCTACAATGGTACCTCCAGAGGTTTTAAATGCAATGGCAATGCCCGTAATTGGACATAGAACAAAAGATTATGGTATGTTATTAGAAGACACTATAGAAAAATTAAAAAAAGTGTTTATTACTGAAAATGACACATTTTTAATAACAGGTTCAGGAACTGCGGCAATGGATATGGCTATATCAAATATAATTAAAAAAGGAGATAAGGTTTTAAATATTGTTACAGGAAACTTTGGAGAGAGATTTGCAAATATAGTTAAAGCATACAAAGGAGAGGCAATTAGGTTAGATGTAGAATGGGGGGATATGGCTGAGCCAGAAGCAGTTAAAGAGATTTTAGATAAATACGATGACATTAAAGCAGTTACAGTTGTGCATAATGAAACTTCAACAGGAGCAAGGAATCCAATAAAAGAGATTGGAGAGGTTGTTAAAGATTACGATGCTTTGTATATTGTAGATACAGTCTCATCATTAGGAGGAGATTATGTAAATGTTGATGAATTCCACATTGATATTTGTGTCACTGGATCACAAAAATGTTTAGCCGCTCCACCTGGAATGGCGGCAATAACTGTTAGTGAAAAGGCGTGGGAAGTTATCAAGAAAAATGAGGAAAAAGTTGGATTTTACTTAGATTTATTAGCATATAAAAAATACTATGAAGAAAAAAAACAAACTCCATATACACCATCTGTTAATTTAACCTATGCAATGAATGTTGCCTTAGATTTAGTTTTAGAGGAAGGGATTGAGAATAGAGTTAAAAGACATGAAAGATTGGCTAAGGCAACAAGAGATGGATTAGAAGCTATGGGAATAGAGTTATTTGCTAAAAAAAGAGCGAGATCAATTACAGTTACATCAGCAAAATATCCAGAAGGTATTGATGATAAGAAATTTAGAGGAATATTGAGTGAAAAATACAATATAGTAGTTGCAGGAGGACAGAAACACTTGGCTGAAAAGATATTTAGAATTGGACACATGGGAATCTGTGGTGAGAAAGAAATTTTAGGAACTTTAGCATGTGTAGAATTAGCTTTAAAAGAACTTGGATTTGAAGTTAAAGAGAGTGGAGTTGAAGTTGCTAAAGAGGTTTTATTAAAGAATTAATTTATAATTTCCTTTAAAATTTTTAAAAATTTTTCAATTTCTTCAAAAGTCCCTATTGATACTCTAACATAATTATCTCCCAATCCATCAAATGAGGAACAATCCCTAACAATAACTCCTCTTTTTAATAGTTCTTCACAAAACTCCTTAGATTTCATTGTTTTCAATTCAACCAATAAATAATTTGCCTCAGAAGGATAAACTTTGATGTCTTTAAATTTCTTTAAACCATTATATAGCATTTCCCTACTTTTAATTCCATCTTTTACACATCTTTCAAAGAATTCCCTATCTCTTAATGCTGTTATAGCACAAACTTGGCTTAATCTTGTTGAGCTGAATATTGGCTTAACCCTCATCATATAGTTAATAATTTTTTTATTTCCTACACCATAACCAACTCTCATTCCTGCCAAGCCAAAGACCTTTGAAAATGTTCTTAAAACTATAACATTATCATATTCAGGGGCTTTTTGAGTCCAGTCATATTCTTTTTTAGAATACTCAATATATGCGTGGTCTATAACAACTAAGGCATCTGTCTCATTGATAATCTTCTCTATATCTTTGTTGTCTATTATATTTCCCGTTGGATTGTTTGGAGTGCATAAAAAAATAACCTTTGTTTTATCTGTTATATTATTGAGAACGCTATCTACATCCAATTTAAAGCCCTTCTCTTTATCATACTTTGCATATTTTATTTTAGCGTTATGAATTGTTGCTGAAACTCTATATTGAGTAAATGTTGGAATTGGGATTATTACTTCATCTCCATCATCAACAAAAGTTCTAAATATTGTATCAATAATCTCATCAGCCCCATCTCCTCCAACAATAATATTATCTTTACCAACATTCAAAAATTTGCTTAACTCTTCCATTAAAATAGGATTTATTGGCTCTGGATATTGATGAATTTTAGAGATCTCTTTTAATATCTCATTTTTTATTTTTGGTGAACATCCCCAAGGATTTTCATTAGAACCAAGTTTTATAATATCCTCTGGTCTTATTCCATAATTTCTAACTATTTCCTCCTTAGATTTTCCTGGAACATA
This sequence comes from Methanocaldococcaceae archaeon, assembly GCA_027023665.1. Lineage (GTDB taxonomy): Archaea > AGJL01 > Methanococci > Methanococcales > Methanocaldococcaceae > Methanocaldococcus. The sequence continues at coordinate 1,024 of JALVUY010000053.1, read as the reverse complement.
GGGTTTTAAGTTTTTAACGACTTCTCTAATTTTACTGTCTATCACAATAATCACCACACACTTTTACAAAAAATATTTAATCAGATTAATAGTATATCCATTTATTAATTTATTTTATAAAAGTTAGGGAGGTGCATATGTTGAGATCTTTAAATATATTAATAAATACATTGCTCATTTTTTTGATTTTGAGTCTTGGCTATGCATTACCAACAGAGCCTTTAATAATTGTAAATAAAAGTACAGTAGACTATCAAAATGCTAAAGTATTGTTAGATAATTTTTACTCTTCAAGAGCTGTAAATCTTAATGGTAATAATATAACACTTAAAGTTAAGGACATTTTATATATCCCAGCAGAGGACACTCTTAGAATTAAAGATAACGATAGAGAACTTATTATAAAATTTACAAATAATAATGGAACTGTTAAATATGATAATATTACTTATAAATATTATACGAACTTTGAAAAAGGTAGAGAGATAAATTTCTTTAATAAAAACTATATTGTTGAAGACGTTACTCCAGAATATATCATATTGAAAGAAAAAGATGGTGAAAAAGAAATATATACAAATGACACTTTTGAATATAACGGATATAAAATTGTTCTAAAGATTGTTTCTCTTGACTATAATGACTTATATGTTGATATATACAAAAATGGGAAATTGTTAGAATCTCCAAAATTAGTAAAAGGAGAGTGGTATTACTTAGATAATGGAGATTTAGGAATTATATATGTAAACTATACAAATAAAAAGTTTATATTTAATGTAACACCTATCTTAAAAATTGAAAAAGATAAAGATTTTCCATTAAATAATAGCTTCAAAGTAGAAGATCTTGACTCTAACAAGATAATTCTTAAATATAAAAATGTAAATGGAGTATGTAGAGATATTTCTATTCTCAATTATGAAATAATTCCAAAAAAGATTTATAAAGACTATGTCCTATTTAAAGTAATAAAAAGAGACTGTAAAACTCTAAATATTAAAGATAATGATGTAGTTTATAT
>JALVUY010000052.1 GCA_027023665.1 Methanocaldococcaceae archaeon | reverse complement strand
ATTCTATCAGGCATAGTTGCAGAAAAAAGCATAACTCTTTTATTTTTAGGTGTTTTTTCAAATATTACTTCTATATCTTCTAAAAAACCCATATTCAGCATTTCGTCAGCTTCATCTAATATGAAGTATTTAACATTCTTCAAATTTATAGTGCCTCTATTTATGTGGTCTAAAATTCTTCCCGGTGTTCCTACAACTATGTTAGCGTTTTTTAAATCTTTAATTTGTGGATATATTGGCTTTCCACCATAAATTTTAGCAATTTTTAAATTTTTGTTTCCTTTTAGAGATTCTATTTCATCTGCAACTTGAATAGCCAACTCCCTTGTAGGTGTTAAAATAATTGCAGATAATCCAGAGTTTTCGTCTATAAGTTCAACTAATGGTATTCCAAATGAGGCAGTTTTCCCACTACCAGTTCTTGCTTGTGCCACAATATTACAATTTTCATTTAAAAATAAAGGAATAACTTTTGTCTGAATATCAGTTGGCTTTTCAAAACCTTTATTTTTAATAGCATTTAATGTATTTTCTGATAAGTTTAAGTCGTTAAAATTCATTTATTTCACATCCTACTAAAATTTGTTCTACTATATATTGATGCCAAAAAAGAGATTTCAGCATCTTTTATAGTTGTGTGCAAAAGTTTTTTGACTAAAATAAGGAACTAAAGAATGCCTACCAAAAGGAAGGCATTCAAATTTTCCTTTAAAAAGTTTATTTTGTTTTGCACACAACTATAATCCATTAGTTTTAATAGTATAAAAATATTTGGTTTAATATTGAAAATAGTTGTATCCAATAAAAAGACATTTATTCCCAAAAAAATATTAATTATTCTTCTATTTTTATTTTGAAAATTAATTCTTTTCCTTCTTTTAATTTTTTTACTATCTCTCTATTAATATCTTTTGCTGATTTATTTGCATTAATCATTAATGTTCTTGGACATATATAATTACTCTTTCTAATAACAATGTCTGTTGGATGGTTTAAAATTAAATTTTTATGACCTTCTCCAAGTATAACCTCTTTCAATCCTTCAACTTCAATCTCTACAATGATTTTTTTAGCATTTCTAAGTTTTTCTTTAAATTCATCTGTAAAATCTACCATAGATTTATCAGCGTTTATTCCAATAATGCAGTGTCCTGTTGGTGTTAAATAATCTTCTTTTGTAATCTCTAAGGTTGTTTTGTGGGTGGCTGAGACATTTTTATGTCCCTTAGCCTTTATTGTAAATTCCATAAAAATCCCTCGTAAAATTAATTTTTATTTATTAATTCCAAAAAAGTCTAAAATTTCATAAGGATGCTTTAGTACAATTACATCTTCTAATTCTTTTAATTTTTTAGTATTTTTGGCGTCTATTTTTCTAACTCTCATTTTAATTTCTTTTCCTTCAATTATTGCATCGTAGGGACAAATTTTTTTACAATTTCCACAACCTACACATTTTGGTAAGTAGATTTCAACAAATTTGTCTCTTTTAATTATGGCTTCATTAGGACAAACATTTATGCATTTTAAACATAATTTGCATTTCTCTCTGTCTATTGAGTAGGGTAGTTTAGTAATAACAATCCCCTCTTTGTAATCAACTGGAACAATTATTGATTTAACAAAACCTTTTCCAGCCTGAGCTATAGCATTTGTTACTAAACTGTCGGCTATGCCATTAACTACCTTAGCAACAGTATTTCCAGATGTTGGAGTGGATATTAAATAATCATATTTTCCTAAACTTAGCCTACCAGTAATTGGAGATGAATAAGGATGCTCTCTCTCTAAAATTAACTCTTCATAATAATTTCCATTAGAAATGTATGGTAATTCTTCAAATAAACCATACATCTTTACAACTTCCTCTCCTGCTCTTGATACTAAGGTGGTTACTTTTAAATCTTCAATCTCTTCCTTCAATTTTTTCATTACTTGAAAGCTCTCTCTTAATAAATGCCCAGCTCCTGTAATACACCAAACTATCTTCATATTATCCCTTAGAACTATAAAAGCTATAATTCATCTAAGCTCAAATTTTTCAATCTCTCAGCAATGTAATCAATCATCTCCTTTAAATTCTTCAAATTATCAAAACCTTCAATGATTTTTAAAAGTTCTTCCTCATCTTTATTTTTAAATTCTCTAACATATTTGATTAATAGAGGTAAAGCTCTTGTTAGCTCATCAACTATTGTTATAGTGGATTTTCTTGCAGTTCTTGATAATGGATTTAAATCAATAGCTATAACCTTTTTTCCCATATTAACTAACGCCTCTGCTCTATCCCCATCCTCCAATGGAACTAAAACAACATCCGCACTAAATATTCCTTCTTCTGAAACCTTTCCTCTCAAGCTGTCTAAGTTTGGAATCTGTTTATTAGCGTCATCAATACCCAAAATTTTTATCTTTCCTGTCTCCATATCCTCTCTAAATTTCTCTTCAAATTCTTTTTTTATAGCCAACTCTCTCTCTTTAGTTCTATAAAATAAATTAACCTCTATCTTTCCATTCAATTCTTTTGCAAGCTCAACAACTTCATCTATTGCTAAAGCTACGGTATTACCATTAACGCTAATTACAGGATTTTTAGCTAAAACTAAATAAGCAGCAGCTACTTTTATTGCCTCCAATGCTATTGGTGTAGTTTTTTCTCCAATTAAATAATCAAATGTCTCTCCTCTACCATGAGCTATTAGCCCAGCTTTAGCTAAAATCCCTTTATCTAATGCTTCAATAATTTTTTCTCTCTTCATTAAAGATTCATACCTTGGATGTGTTTTTGGAATCTCCATTATGTATCACCAAATTTTTATATGGTTGTTTGTAATAAAACTTTTTGTATATGAGATAATATTTAAGGTGATAAAATGAAGCTACATGAATATGAGGCAAAGAAAATATTTAAAGAGTATGGAATACCAGTTCCAGAAAGTTTTTTAATAAATAAAGGAGATGATTTGAACAGCATAAATGTTGATAAAGAAGTTGTTTTAAAAGCTCAGGTTTTAGTTGGTGGGAGAGGAAAAGCTGGAGGGATTCTATTCGCATCAAACAAAGAGGAATTTATAAAAAAGGCTGAAGAGTTGTTTAACAAAGAAGTTAAAGGAGAAAAAGTAGAAAAAATTTTAGTTGAAGAAAAATTACCAATAGAGAAAGAATACTATGTATCAATTATTATTGATAGAGATGCTAAAAAACCGTTAGTTATTTTCTCAACTGAAGGAGGAGTAGATATTGAAGAAGTTGCAGAAAGAGAACCAGAAAAGATTATAAAATACCACATTGACATCAAAAAACCTTTCCTACCATATATTGCAAGATGGATAGTTAAAGATGCTAAGCTACCAAGTAATGAGGTAGGAAAGGTTGCTGATATAATCTATAAATTATACAAAATCTTTAAAGATTTAGATGCAACAATGGTTGAAATAAATCCTTTAGTTATAACTAAAGATGGAAATGTCTATGCCGCTGATGCAGTCCTTCATTTAGATGATGATGCAGCATTTAGACATAATTATGAGATATTTGAAGAATATAAAAACAAAGAAAAATTGCCATTTGCGTATGTTGAATTAGATGGAGATGTTGCTATTATAGGAAATGGGGCTGGTTTAACATTGGCAAGTATGGATATAATTAACAACCTCGGTAGAAAACCAGCGTGCTTCTTAGACATTGGTGGGGGAGCAGATGCAGAAACAGTAAAATTGGCTATAAAAAAAGTTTTAGAAAATAAAAATGTTAAAGGAATATTTATTAACATATTAGGAGGAATAACAAGATGTGATGAAGTTGCAAAAGGAATTATTGAAGTTCTAAAGGAACATCCGAATATAAAATTTGCCGTTAGAATGATGGGAACTAATGAAGAAATTGGTAGAAAAATTTTAGAAGAGCATGGAATTCCTTATGAAACCTCTATGGAAGAGGCTGGAAAAAAACTTATCGAAATGCTTTAAATAATTAATTTTTTGGTGGAGATAATGATATTAGTTACTGGTGGGGCAGGATTTATTGGTAGCCATATAGTGGATGAACTTATTAAAAATAACTATGATGTTATAATTTTAGATAATTTAACTACTGGAAATAAAGATAATATAAATCCTAAGGCAGAGTTTGTTAATGCAGATATAAGAAATAAAGATTTAGATGAAAAAATCAATTTTAAAGATTTAGAATTAGTTATTCATCAAGCTGCCCAAATAAATGTAAGAACTTCTGTAGAAAATCCAATTTATGACGCGGATATTAACATCATAGGAACATTAAATTTATTAGAGTTTATGAGAAAATATGATGTTAATAAAATAATCTTTGCTTCTTCTGGAGGAGCAGTTTATGGAGAACCAAAATATCTCCCAGTTGATGAAAATCACCCCATAAACCCATTATCTTCTTATGGTTTAAGTAAATACTGTGGAGAAGAGTATATAAAATTATATAATAGATTGTATGGATTGGAATATTGTATTTTAAGATATTCGAATGTTTATGGGGAAAGGCAAGATCCTAAGGGAGAGGCTGGCGTTATTAGTATCTTTATAGATAGAATGTTAAAGAATCAAAGTCCTATTATTTTTGGAGATGGGAATCAAACAAGAGATTTTGTATATGTCAAAGATGTCGTTAAAGCCAACTTAATGGCATTTAACTGGAAAAATGAGATAGTTAATATAGGAACTGGTAAAGAAACTTCTATAAATGAGCTTTATAATATTATAAAAAATGAAATGGGTTTTAAAGGAAATCCAATTTATGACAAACCAAGAGAGGGAGAAATCTATAGGATTTATTTAAATATAGAAAAAGCTAAATCATTAGGTTGGAAGTCAGAAACTGATTTAAGAGAGGGAATAAAAAGAGTAATTAACTGGATGAAAGATAAAAAAAATATAAATAGGTAATTGTTTATTTATCTCTATGCCTAATAATAAAAACATACAAAAGGTTGAGAGTATGGACAATGTAGTATTAATAGGGAAGAAGCCAGTGATGAACTATGTTTTAGCAGTTTTAACACAATTGACAAATAATGACGAAGTAGTAATAAAGGCGAGAGGAAAGGCAATTAATAAGGCAGTAGATGTTGCAGAGATGATAAGAAACAGATTTATCAAAGATATTAAAATTAAAAAAATAGAAATAGGAACTGACAAGGTAAAAAATCCAGACGGTAGGGAGGTTAATGTTTCAACAATAGAGATTGTTTTAGCAAAACCATAACCAAATAATTTTTATTTTTTATTTTTAAACTTTTATTTTTTTAAAGTTTTTATTCTTTGTATTTTTAATCTTTAAAACAACTGTTATGGGTGTTAATATATGCTTAATTCTATAAAAATTAGTGCTATAGTTCATGCTACTGAAGATGAAGATAAAGTTTTAGAGGCTATAGAATTTTTTATTCCAGAGGATGTTGATGAGGAAAAAATAAACTTGGAAGTAGTTGAGACAGAAGGTTATTTTAGAAATCCAATAAAAATTATAAATGTAAGTGTAGAAGGTAAAGAGGCTAAAAAAATATTTAATCATATTATAGATTTAATAAAGTCAGATGAAAGAAATATAAATAAATTGAAAAAAGATTTACACCTTAGAATAGAGGATAACAAATTTTATGTTAGATTTGATAAGCAAAAGGCTTATTTAGGAAAATGTAAAGTTATGGACGGTGATGATGTCATTAGGGTAGTTTTTAACTTCAAAATATTTTCTCCAAAAAATAAAGAAGAAAAAGTTAAAGAAATTATTAAAGAATATCTTTCAATCGAATAAAAAATTGGGATAAATATGCACGAATTGTCTTATGCTACGGCAATGCTTGATGCTATTTTAAATAGTATAAAAAAAGAAGAAGAAAAAGGTAGAAAGATAAAAAAAGTTAGTGAAATAAACTTAGAAATAGGAGAATTAACTTTTATAAATGTTGAACAGTTAAAATTTGCTTTTGATGTTATTGCAGAGGGAACTGTCTGTAAAGGGGCTAAAATTAATGTTGAATTTATAAAACCAAAATGTAAATGCTTAGATTGCGGTTATGAGGGAGAAGTAAAAATAGTAGATGAATTTGAAATATACTGCCCAAAGTGTAACAGTATGAGATTAAGGTTATCTGGAGGTAAAGAGTTTAACATAAAAAATGTAACAGTTGAGTTTGAAGATGAAAATGAAGAAAATAATTTTTAAAATTAAAATAACTAATTAAAAATTTAAAAATAATTAGTTTTTATTTAGTTTTTAATAATGATAATATACTATAAAATGTAACTATTAAAAACCCCGGCACATTATTGGAAGAGAATTTTTTAACATACTATAAGAAATATAAATGCAATTTTGGAAAAAATACGTCTCCTTCATAAATTTTTCCAATAAAAAAAATAAAAAAATTAAATAGATTTAAAGATTATTGATTTTATTTTTTTCTATACTTTGGATGGTATTTTTCAATTAATTCTCTATCAACTCTCTTTAACTCTTCTTCTGGTAATATTGCTAACAACTCCCACAACAAGTCGAGAGTTTCTTCAATACTTCTATCTTCGTCAATTCCTTGTCTAACAAATCTCTTTTCGAATTCGTCAGCGAATTTTAAGTATGCTCTATCTCTGTCTGTTAAAGCTTCTTCCCCAACGACTGCAACTAAGTCTCTTAAACTTCTACCTTCTGCATATGCTGCATAAGCCTGATTTACTACTTTCTTGTGATCTTCTCTTGTTTTACCTGGTCCCTGCCCGTTACCAGCCAATCTTGATAGTGAAGGAAGAACATCTATTGGTGGATAAATACCCTTTCTATGTAATTCTCTTGATAATACAATTTGTCCTTCTGTAATATATCCTGTTAAGTCAGGAATTGGGTGTGTTATATCATCATGAGGCATTGTTAAAATTGGAATTTGTGTTATTGTTCCTTTCCTTCCTTTAACTCTACCTGCTCTTTCGTAGATTGTAGCTAAGTCAGTATACATGTAACCTGGATATCCTCTTCTTCCAGGAACCTCGTTTCTTGCGGCAGAGATTTCTCTCAATGCTTCACAGTAGTTTGTCATATCAGTTAAGATAACGAGAACATGCATATCTTTTTCATAAGCTAAATATTCAGCAACAGTTAAAGCAAGCCTTGGAGTTAATATTCTCTCAATTGGTGGATCGTTAGCTAAGTTTATAAAGACTACAGCCCTCTCTAATGCACCAGTTTTTCTAAACTCTTCCATGAAGTAATTAGCCTCTTCTGAAGTAATACCCATAGCAGCAAAGACGACAGCGAACTTTTCTCCTTCTCCTCTAACTTTTGCCTGTCTTGCAATCTGAGCTGCCAACTGATTATGTGGTAATCCAGAACCTGAGAATATTGGTAACTTCTGCCCTCTAACGAGAGTGTTCATTCCATCAATTGTAGAAATTCCTGTCTGGATGAAATCACTTGGAACTTTTCTTGAAACTGGGTTTAATGGATATCCATTAATATCTAATTCTTTTTCTGGAACTATTTCAGGTCCTCCATCAATTGGTTTTCCTCTACCGTTGAATATTCTTCCTAACATTTCCATTGATACTCCAATCTTAGCAGTTTTTCCTGTGAATCTTACTTTTGTTTGATTTGTGCTTAATCCAGTAGTTCCCTCAAAAACCTGAACTACTGCTAAACCTTCTCTGGCTTCTAAAACTTGTCCCATTCTCTTTTCTCCATCAGGACATATAACTTCAACTATCTCCCCATATGCTGCTCCTTCTACTCCCTCTACAATTAACAAAGGTCCTGCAATACTTTTAACTGATGAATACTCTATAGCAGATGTTGCCAAAGTCATCACCTCAATAAAAAGTTTTTATAAAAAGATTAAATAAAGATTTAGATTATTGTAAGGATCCTAATTCATTTTTAACTTTCTCTAAGATTTCTTTTGATTTAACATTTATAAATTCTTCGTGTGGAATATATTTCATTCTTGCAATATCTTGCTTAACTGAAACTTTTAATATTCTAGATGGATCCACTCCTCTTTCAACAGCCTTCAATGCTTCTTGGTAGAAGGTCATAATTATCTTTAACATTAAGTACTGCTTCATTGGAGGACAGTAAGTATCTACTTCATCAAATGCATCTTGCTGTAAGAAATCTTCTCTTAACATTCTTGCTACTTCTAAGATGACTCTTTCTCTATCTGGTAATGCATCTGGTCCAACTAACTGAACGATCTCTTGAAGTTCAGCCTCTTTCTGTAAGAGACTCATAGCTTCATCTCTTAATGGTCTCCAATCAGGCCCTGTATTTTCATGCCACCAATCTGTAACATCGTCAATATATAATGAATAACTCTGCAACCAGTTTATTGCTGGGAAGTGTCTTCTTCTTGCTAAGTTAGCATCCAATGCCCAGAATACCTTAACAATTCTTAAAGTGTTTGATGTAACAGGTTCTGAGAAATCTCCTCCTGGTGGTGAGACAGCCCCAACAATTGAAACGAATCCTTCTCTATTATCTTGTCCTAAACATACGACTCTTCCTGCTCTTTCATAGAACTGTGCCAATCTTGATGCTAAGTATGCTGGATATCCTTCTTCCCCAGGCATTTCTTCTAATCTACCAGAGATTTCTCTCATAGCCTCTGCCCATCTTGATGTAGAATCTGCAGTTAATAATACTCCATATCCCATATCTCTAAAGTATTCTGCAATTGTAACTCCTGTATAGACAGATGCTTCTCTTGCAGCTACAGGCATGTTTGAAGTGTTTGCTATCAACACAGTTCTATCCATTAACTTATTTCCAGTTCTAATATCTTCTAAGTGTGGAAACTCTTCAGTAACTTCAGTCATCTCGTTTCCTCTTTCACCACATCCAATATAAACGACAACATCTGCATCAGACCACTTAGCCAACTGATGCTGAGTAACAGTCTTTCCAGAACCAAATGGCCCAGGAATTGCAGCAGTACCTCCCTTTGCTAATGTAAAGAAAGTATCTTCAACTCTCTGCCCTGTAATCATAGGAATTTTTGGTGGAAGTTTTTTCTTATATGGTCTTCCCTTTCTTACAGGCCACTTTTGAATCATAGTTAATTCTTTTGTTTCACCATTTTCCAATTCAACAACTGCGACAGTTTCATCAACAGTGAATTTTCCTTCTTTTATCTCAACTATTTTTCCTTTAATACCAACTGGAACCAGTATTTTATGAACTATGGATGGAGTTTCATCAACTGTTCCAATAATATCTCCTTCTTCTACATAATCACCTTCATTTACTGTTGGTTTGAATTCCCATTTTATGTCTCTTGGTAATGCTGGAACATCAATACCTCTTGGAATAAAGATAGATCCAGTTTTTTCTTCAATTGCTGTTAATGGTCTCTGAATACCATCGTACATTGCTCTTAACATTCCAGGTCCTAACTCAACTGAGAGTGGAGACCCAGTACCAACAACAGGCTCTCCTGGTTTAATTCCTGTAGTTTCTTCATAAACCTGAATAACTGCTCTATCATCTTGCAATTGAATAATTTCTCCAGTTAATTTTTCCTCTCCTACTTTAACGACTTCATACATTTGTGCTCCTTTCATTCCTTCTGCAACTACAACAGGTCCTGCAATTTTAATAATCTTCCCAACAACTGACATATTATCGACCTCTTTACAGTTATTATTTAATTAAGGTAAGTTTTATTTTATTGTAACTCCAATTGCCCTCCTAATCAATTCTTTAATAGGATCTACTCTTTCAATTTTTCCAAATTTGTCAGGAATTTCAACAATATACTTGTTTATATTTTTTATTTCATCTTTTATATTTTCAGCGATTCTCTCTGTTATAATAATGAAGGCAATATTATCATTATTTTCAAGCTCTTTGAGAGCTTTAATGGCATCTTCCTTATCTTTAACTTCATAAACATCAGTTAATCCAGCCAATCTAAACCCAGTGGCTGTTTCTCTATCACCAATAACGCCTATTTTCATAATGTCTCACCTATAAGGATATGAGCAAACTTCTAATTTCATCAGGTTTTAAGTTTTCTATTTTACCTTTAATTATTGCTTTAAGGTTTTTAACTTCGAGTTCTTTGCTAACAATCAAACCAATAATTGGACCAACACCGAATGGTTTTCTCATAGATAATTTTTTACCTTTTTCTAATATGAACTTGTCTAAAGCCTTTTCAAAAGTATATACTGACTTTGTCTTTTCAAATTCTTCCATAGATTCTGACAATACATTTGCATAGCTTGTTCCTTCTAATCCACTTAATACACCCTCTATCCCTTCAGCACTCATTAAGTCTTTTAATTTCCATTCTGGAAGTTCGTAACCGCTTAAGGAAACATATTTACTTAATTCATCTGCAGATAATCCGTCTGCTTTTCCTTTTAATATAACTTTTAAGTTTTCAACATCAATTAATGTTCCTATAAATTCTCTAAATAAATCTTCTTCCTTACCTTCGGTCATCATAGTTTTTCTCAATTCATTTAAGTAGTATCTATCTAATGCCAGCTCAAGCCCTATTGTACTAGATGTTTGCTCATAGTTTGACAATTCTTCCTGCAACACTTTAAAATACTCTGTTCCATCTAAACCTCTAACCACTTCTTCAACAGTCTTTGCTTCAGATAATTCTTTTAGTTTTTCAATAGGAATATTTCCTAATGGAATTAATAAGGAGTAAGTTTCCTCAGCATTTAATCCATAATATTTGGCTCTAATCAATGTTTTTATATTTTTAATGTCAAACTTTTTGATAAATACTTTTAAAACTTTCTTTGCACTTTCTGGTGAGATATTGAATATTAAATTATATAAATCAGCCAAATACATATCTAAAGCCTTTTCAACTGCAATAGGATCCTTTATCTCATTTAAAACTTCACTAATATATTGCCCATAGTCAGTATCCTCTAATATGCCGATCATTTCTTCTAAACTTCCTGACTCTATTAATTCATTTAATTTGGTATTGTCCAATAATTTTGCCTCTTTACTTCTTATTCTCGCATTTACATAGGCATAAGGAGCCAAATCAATAACCATCTTTACGATCCAAACAATTACAGTAACAACAATAACTATAGTTGCAATAACAATAAGTATAGTTAAAGGATTATCAAAATATGTCATTAAAGTTGAATAAAGTGTTTTTAAGTTTAATAATATCCCAATATCATCAAACGCCATTAGGCATCACCTTTTAGAATAACTTCTCTGTAACTTTCGCTCTAATTATATTTAAGTTCCTTTCAAATATTGCCTCTAAACTGTTATCTAATGATTTTAATCCATCAGATGTTTCTATTATGCATCCACCTATAATATCTACTTCATCTCCTTTCTTTAATACAGTTACTTTCTTAGCTATATTCTCAATCTCTTTTTCTAAGTCCCACAATGTAGCATCGTCAATAAGTTCCATATCTCTTCTGTTTAATCTTACAATTAATTCTCCGCCACCTAAGGATATTGCCCCATCTTTTATTAATTTGATGAGTTTATCTTTATAATCTGGTTGTTCTGGTAATTTGTAAAGTTCTTCTCTTAATTTGTTAATAGCCATATTAATGATCTCTTCTTTAGCCTCTAATAATTTTTTCTTAGCCTCTAATTTAGCCTCTGCTATTATTCTGTTTTTAACCATTTCAGCCTCTTTTTCTCCTTTTTTTAATATTTCAACTCTTCTTTTTTCAGCCTCTTTTTTAGCTTCTTCTAAAATTTTATTTTTTTCTTCTTCAGCCTGAGCAATGATTTTTTCAGCTTCGACTTTTGCATCTTCTAATATCTTCGATTTTATCTTATCCACTCCCATTAATTTCACCTACCAAAATCAAATTTTTAAGTAAAGTTAATTTTATAATTGTTTAAAAAGGTTTAAAAGAGGGTAAAGGTTTATACCATTAGCATGATTAAGATTGCTATTAACAACCCAAAGATTGCGAAGGTTTCTGGCATAACCGCTAAAACAAGCCCTTTACCCATAGCATCTGGATCTCTTGCTGTTGCTCCAATAGCCCCTGCAGCAGTAATACCCTGCCCAATACCAGAGAGACCTGCAAACCCAACTGCAAATCCGGCACCTAAGGCAGCAACTGATACAGCTCCAGCTCCTTTAAATACTCCAACTAACAATAGAATAGCGATTAATAAACCATAAATTGCCTGTGTCTCTGGAAGGACTGAGAAAACCATCGCTTTACCAAATATGCTGTTGTCTTCAGCAACTGCCCCTAAACCTGCTGCTGATGCAATACCCTGACCAATTGCTGATAAACCAGCTAAACCAGTAGCCAATCCTGCTCCAAACATTGCCCAAGGAGATGCTGTCTTAAAGACGAACAGAATAAGTATTGCTACTAAGAATCCATACAAACCCTGAGTCTGTGGCAATGCTTGGAAAACTATAGCAGTACCAAACTTATTTGGATCTTCTGCGACAACACCAGCACCACTAGCTCCTGTAATTCCAGCACCAATTCCTGAACCTAATCCTGCAAGTCCTACTGCCAAACCCGCACCAATAGCTCCTAATAGTAAAGCATCTACCATAATACATCACCTCATCTTTATTAAATTTTGTAATTTGTATTTTTTGTTTTTATATTTTATGTAAGTGATAATATGTGCTTTTTAAAAACTAAATTTTATAGAAATTTTGTGTTATGTTGTAGTATATTCTCTATTTGCCTTAAATGGACTGAATTTTTTACCTCCACCTTCATAGAACTGGCTAAAGAACTCTACATAGTGCAATCTTAGAGAGTGTATAAATGCTCCTAAACCATTCATTACGAAGTTAAATGCATGTCCTCCTATTAGTATTATAATAGCAAGTATAATTCCTATTATTGGTATAGAGCTACCAACAATTTTGGCCATAATATTTACAGCCATTGCTAAACCTCCAGTAGCCAAACAAAGAGCCAACAATCTTGCGTAAGATAAAACATTCCCTAAGAATCCAGTAATATCCATAGCTCCTAAGAATGCTCCCATAAATCCATTTTCTTTTGCCCCTTTAATTGCACACATTATAACAACTATTGCTATTGCAATTAGAATAATTATTGAAACGTGATAACCTGCTAAAACTATTGGATATATTGGACATAATATTCCAATAACTAAAGCTAATATTAATAATATCCAAATTCCTTGGTTGTATATTGCATCCATAGTATTTTTCTTCTTTATATTTTCTATGAATCCTACTAATAAACCAATGAATAGATGTAAGAGACCTACAGCAATAGAGAACCCTAATATAGCTATTGGACCATTTTTAATAAAGTTACTTGCTCCTAAAGGATTAACGAATGCTAATCCCATTTTGTATATATCTATATTTAAAAATTCGTACATGAAATCTCCTAAGTAACCTCCCGTTATGATACCCATTATTATTGTAGCCATTCCGGCCAATGTTAAGATATATCCAAGTTTTTTAGCACCTTCACTAACCTTACCTATTTTTTTCCAAGTCCATAGTCCAACTATTGTTAAAAATAATCCATACGCTGCATCAGTTAGCATTATCCCATAGAACAGTAAGAAACCAGGAACTATTAATAATGTAGGATCAACTTCATTGTATTTTGGCATAGCATACATTTCTGTAAGCATTTCAAATGGTTTAATTGGTTTTGGATTATTTAACAATACAGGAATCTTTTCTTCAGGTTCATCAGGCTCAGAAATTTCAACAAACGCATAACCTTCTGAGGATTCTTCTATTATTTTCTTAGCTTTCTCAGCATCTTTTGCTGGAACCCATGCCTCTATGTAGTAAGTTCTGTTAGTCTTACCAAATTGTGAATAGGCATCTCCTCTTTCTTTTTCTATTGATAGAAGTTCATAAACAACCAATAACTCATTTTCCCATTTCGTAGCTAAAGATTTAAGTTTTTCAATTAAACTTTTTATTTCTGATTCTATATTCTTCAATTCACTTTCTATTTTCTGTAATGCCTCTTTTGGAGTACCCTCAACATCACTTATGTCATATCTCTCAAACTCAAACTTTCTTAATGTGGATAATACACTTTCAAGTTTTTCTTTTAATGTAACAAATACAATTGGAACCCTTATCTTATTATCTTTCTCAAATTCTTCTCCTGTGAATACTTCAATATACTCCTCAGTAACTTTATCTAATTCAGATTTTAATTCATTAACTTTCTCTTTTGGAACACTTCCACACCCAATGTATACATAAACTCCAGGACCAAGATCTTTTAAATCAAATTCTAAACCTTTTAAGTAAGATATTTGATCTTTCAACTGTAATAATTTTGACTTTCTATTCTCTAATTCGTTTAATTTTTCTGAAGGCTCATCTACTTCTTTACTAATTTCATTTAATACTTTTTCACAGTATTCAATAACTTCTTCATGAGTATTAAATTGAACTTTCTTTTTTTCAATTGGTTTTGGATTTAGAATATCTTTTACACTAACTTCTTTTGGATTAACATTGGAAAACAAATCTAATATTCTACTAGCTTTTATCATCAATGTAGTAACATTTCTAACATAGTCTGCATGAGATGATGGTGATAATAAAGATTTCCACTCAACATCTTCTAATTTTTCAGATAGATCACAAAGTTCAACTATTCCAGATTCATGCAACTGTCTTACAACATTATCGACTTTTTCATCCAATATCACCGCTTTTAATTTCTTCATTCTTACGGGTTTCACTAAAATCACCTTGTTTAATTTAGATTTCAAGGATTTCAGACAACTTCAAAGATAATATTTTTACCTTAGCTACGGAAATAACCTCTTTCCTTTCTTTTTCTGCTCTTTCTAAGATTTCTTGGGCTATTTTTTTAGATTCCTCTTCAGCCTTTTTAATCATCTCTTCAACAGTTTTTTTAGCCTCTTCTTCAGTTTTTGCAATAAGATTTTTTGCTTCTACGATTGCTTCATTTTTTATTTGCTCAGCTCTATTTTTTGCTTTTTCAATCTCATTAATGGCCTCTTCTTCAACCAATTTTACTTCTTTTAGAGCATTCATAATGCTAACACTCATACTTCCACCTAATAGTTGGTAATAGTAATTTAAAAATTTAAAAATAGTTTAAGTATATAAAATTTTTTGTTTTCATTTTTATCTTTTACAATTACTTTTTACTTTACTAAAATACTTTGTGTGAGTATATATCATCGCTGGAATGCATCCAATTGCCGTACAAGTTTCTAAAGATATCCTCTTTTCAGTAATATCTAAGTGATATACACAAGATTCCATAATATCTTTTGGTAATCCATGTCTTCCAAGCCCAATATATAATCCAATTGGTTTCTTCTTTAATAAATATGCTGTCTCTAAGGGAGATATTACTTTATTATCATCAGGCTTAGATGTTGTAGCGATGGGAATCCCAAACTGAGGAAGAAATTTATCAACGATAAAAAATCTATTTTTCTCAATTAATTTTTCTAAGTATTCTCCAGAATTACCTATTGTTGTTTTTATATTTAAAATATCCTCTTTGGTGCAAGGAAAGTCCATTATTGCCAAGTTACAATCAAAGGCATAGCATATTGGTGCCGCCCTTGCAATAGCCCTTTTATGAGCTTCGTGCCATCTAGTTTTGTCATAAGAGTTATATAAAATTATAGTTAACCTTTTTAAATTTTTCATACTTTACCTCATTACTGTACGAAAACTATTGAACCATAATATAGATATTTTTTACAAAATAAAGGAACTCATTAATATATGTTTATCTTTACCAAAAACCGAAAAGTATATATAGGAGAACATCAATTCTATAATTCGCCTAAGGTGCAGGGGTCGCCAAGCCTGGCCAAAGGCGCCGGACTTAAGATCCGGTCCCGTAGGGGTTCGGGGGTTCAAATCCCCTCCCCTGCACCATTTTTTATTTTAGAAAAATAAATTAATCAATTTGAATTAACTAATTTAAAATTATTTATACTCTATATACTAACTTTTTTACAACCCCCCAGTGGGTTAGCTCTCTTGACATAGCGATGCTTTAGGATGATAGAGGGTGTTAAACTGGGGGGACATCCTTTAAAAATTTTGGTGATAATTATGAAAATCTATTTTGCTACTGGAAATCCTCACAAAATTAAAGAGGCTAATATTATTTTAAAAGACCTAAAAAATATAGAAATTGAGCAGGTAAAAATTGAATATCCAGAAATTCAAGGAACTTTAGAAGAAGTTGCTGAATTTGGAGCAGAGTGGGTTTATAATATATTAAAAAAGCCAGTTATTGTTGAAGATAGTGGTTTTTTCGTAGAAGTTTTAAAAGGATTTCCGGGAACATATTCTAAGTATGTTCAGGAAACTATTGGTAATGAAGGAATTTTAAAATTGTTAGAAGATAAGGATAATAGAGATGCTTATTTTAAAACTGTTATTGGTTATTGCGATGAAAATGGTGTAAAATTATTTAAAGGAGTAGTTAAAGGAAAAGTTTCAGAAACTATTAGAAGTAAAGGATATGGATTTGCCTATGATAGTATTTTTATCCCAGAGGGAGAAAATAGGACATTTGCTGAGATGACTCCAGAGGAGAAAAGTAAAATATCACATAGAAAAAGGGCTTTTGAAGAGTTTAAAAAATTCTTATTGAATAGGATTTAAATAATTTTTAATGATTTCTTCAACATTATCGTTGTCTATTAGATAGATGTTAAAAAATAATTTTGATTTTGGAACTAAAATAATATATTTTCTTTTATTTTTAGAT
>JALVUY010000051.1 GCA_027023665.1 Methanocaldococcaceae archaeon | reverse complement strand
TTGATAAATTAGCTCTAATACTTTTAGTTTTTACAATTTCTGTATTTTCAGCATCTAAATTTCCATTTATGTAAATATATATAATAGGCAAATTTTTTATATCTACATATCCATTTTTCTTTATATAAATTTTTCCTAATGAAACATTACTTACAACTATTTTAATTATATCATTTTTATTAATTTTAATAGATTTTCCATTACTTAACTCTATATAGGAATGATTATACTCAAAGATATTCTCAAAGATTACATATCCATTAAGTGTAGCATTAACAGTGTTAGTGTTCAAATAAATATAGTACCCATTATTATTAGTTATTGTGTATCTATGTTGATATTGATTTTTATTAGTTATTCTGTGTCTATATTGATTTTGTATTGTATTATTTTGATTAGTATTGTATGAGGTATTTGAAGTTGAAGATATATTAGTAGTATTAGTAGTTTGGGATGGAACAGATACTGTAATGGAAGATGTTAAGTTTAAAGATACATTTGGCTCTTTAAATGTAATTAGTGTGGGATTATTAACATTCTCATTTCTATCATTACCTATACCAAGATTTACATTAAGCATTTGAGTAGCAATAATGGCTCCTCCAATAATAACTGCAAAAATCAGGATAATAAACTCAAGAGATAGTTGTCCTCTTTTCATAATATTCACCGAGATAATAACTTAATTAGAATATTTGAATTTAAAAATTAAAACTATTTAAAAATAGTGTTTAATAATATATCTCACCTTCAATATAAATTTATCTAATTAATGTATATTTATAACTTACTTCAAATGAAGGATAAATTACATAAGTATGAATAAATAAAAACAAAAAATAAAGAATAATAACTTATTTTATACTCAAAATTTCCTCGTGCAAAGATTTTAAAACTTCCAAATAATCTACCTCACCATTTTCAATTTTATCCATAATTTCCTCTAACTCTCTTGTTCTCTCCTCTGATATTAGATGAGGATAATGTCTTATTAAATAATTATAAACTTCTATTCCTAATTTTGTAGGAATTAATTTATTTTTACCTTTGCTTTTAATTACATATCTTCTATCTAATAACTTTTTAATAATTTGAGCGTAGGTTGAAGGTCTTCCAATACCCCTCTCTTTCATTAGCTTAATAACTTCTCCTTCATCATACAATGGAACTTTTGAAACTTTTTTAATACTCTTTTCCAACACTTTTAAGTAATTTTTCTCTATTCTTGGAAGCTTTTTTAACTTTAAATTATAGATTCTACTCCATCCATCAAACTTTATATCTATGTATCCTTCAATTTTTTCATCTAAATCTTTTATATATATCTCTTCGTATTCAACAATTGCCTCTTTCATCTGAGAGGCTATAAATCTTCTAAATATTAAATCATAAACCTTTATGTGGTTTTTTGTTAATTTTATATTACTCTCTTTTAAAAACTCAATAAGTTCTTCTGTGTCCATAGGCTTTGTAGGTCTTATACATTCATGTGCTCCTTCCATAAAATACTCTCTATTTTTTAAATAATCTTCTAAATTATTTAGTTTTAAATATTCCTTTGCAACTCTCATTCCATCTAACGAAACTCTCGTTGAAGAAGTTCTGTGGTAAGTGGATAATCCCAATTCAAACAGTTCTTGGGCAATAGCCATTACTTCATCGGCACTTAACCCAAATCTCTTTGTAGCTTCCTCTAATAAAGTATCTGTTGTAAATGGAGGCAAAGGATGAATTTCTTTCTCATATATTTTGACATCAACTTCTACCTCATCCTTATCAAATTCTTTTTCCCAAACCTTTCCTATGTAAATGTCATTTTCCAATTTTAAAGCTATATATGGAACTTTTATCTTATGCTCATTGTATCTCTCTATAATCCATCCTAAGACAGGAGTTTGAACTCTACCAGCAGATAGATAGTTGTTATTAAATACCTCCCACAACTTTTGACTTAACCTAAATCCAATCCACCTATCTTCTATTCTTCTAACAACTTGCCCCTTAACTTTATTTTCATCTAACTTTAACTCCTCTCCTCTTTTAAACGATTCTACAGCCTTTAAAATAGCCCTCTTTGTAATTTCGTTAAAGCCAACTCTATATATGTTTTTGTTAAATGGCATACTGTTAAGTGCTATATCGTAACCTATCTTTTCTCCTTCAGTGTCAATATCTGTTGCTATAAATATAGCATCTACTTCATCGGCTATTTCTCTAATAATTTCTATATTTTCCTTGGAATCCATAAAATTGACTTTTTCTCCACTTTTTGATAGTTGTTTTAACAACTCCTCTATATTCTTCTGGTCTGTAAATTGTTCCCCATTAACTTTCTTAATTGATGTATATATTGGAATGTAAAGATTATCTTCTATTTTTACTCCATAAAATCCTTCTTTTGTAACTAAATCAAATACATGTCCTCCACTAGCGGTTATAATTAAATTTATGTATCCTATACAAACTTCATAAACATTTCTATTGTTTATCTTCCTAACTGATGGCTTTCCAAAGAAATTTGCAATAGTTCTTGCTTTATTTGGACTTTCTACAACCATTAAAACAGATTTTAGTAATTCAGGAATTTTTCCAGTAATTCTACCTTTTTTAATTTTTTCCCTAATTTCATCAATTTTTTTAATTAACTCCTCTATATTAATTTCATCTATCTTTTTAAATTCACTTTCATACATAAACAGCATATACTTGTTAAGATACTCAAAAATCTCTTTTTCATCAACCAACACTATACTTGCCCCTTTGGTTAATCCAAATTCTGTCATTCTTGAAGTTCTTCCAGATGCCTGAATATATGTCTTAACATCTGGAATTAACAATAGATACTCATTATCCTCTACTCTTATAGAGAAATTCTTTATCTTCAATTTTTCAGAAACTATTTCTTTAATCTCCTCTAATGTTTTTCCTTCAATATCTATATCTTCTTTTAATTCACCTTTTTCTTTTAGTTTTTCAATATATTCTTTTAATTTGATTTTAAACTTAGGAACTCCATAAAATATAGCATATCTAATCCTTTCGGGCATATCTAAACCTCTAACTAAAATACCATAGTAAGAGGCTACACCAATTAAAACATCTAATTTTCCTTCTCTAAAGTCATCAAATCCTTTTTTATCTTTCGAATGTATTAACTTTGCCTTTATACCATTTTTAATTAAAAACTCTTCAATCTCTTTTGCTTTCTCAACACCATAATCCATAGAAACAAATATAAGTCCTCCACTACCAAATATTTTTATATATTCTAATACTTTATTTAAACTGAGTTCTTCATCATAAATGTCTTCAACATCTCTAAGTTTGTTCATTCCATATCCTACTTCAAAATTCAACAGTTCTCTGTAAAGTTTTACTCTATCTCCATAACTCTTTCCAGTGGCTGAGGCAATTATTAAACATCCATATTTTATTTTTGACAATTTCTTCTTTAAAATTTCTCTCTTTTTTAATGCATCTTCTATCTTTCCAATTTTTATTAGGTATATTATTTTATACGCTTCATTAATTATTTCATCGTCAAATCCCAACAATTTTAAAGTTCTATCAACATTTTTAGATGCCTTTAATAATGCATCAACATCATCCACAAATATAAAGTCAAATTTTGTGTTTGGAGGATTTTTTGCCAAATAGTTTGAAGTTGTTATCAGTATATCAAAATCATTGTTGTCTATTTTCTCTTTAACTTCCTTCTTCTCTTTTGTAGATAATTCTGAATGATAGGCAACAACATTTATTTTTAAATTATTTTTATCTATCAAAGAGATAATTCTTTCATAGGTTTGTTTTACCAATAAAGTTGTAGGTAAGATTATATAACATTTTTTTCCTTTTTTTGCTAAGAATAAACTCATCAATACTCCAAAGAAACTCTTCCCTACACCAGTTGGGGCAACAATTGAAAAACTTTTATTTTTTAAAACTCTCTTAGCCCACATTCTTTGAATACTCAACAACTCATAGCCCAAACTTTTTACAAACTCCTCAAATTCTTTAAACTCATTTAATATTCTACAATAATCTCTTAAATTTTTTTCTTCTCTAAGTTTTTTACATAATTCTAAATTATCTTTAATATTTTTATCTTTTAAGCATTTTTCACATAC
>JALVUY010000050.1 GCA_027023665.1 Methanocaldococcaceae archaeon | reverse complement strand
GTATAGATGTAGATTGGGAGATAAGTTAATACAACCTTCTAAGGTTATAGAACTGCTAAAAAGAGAAGATATATTTATATTAAAAGGAAATGAGGAGATTGAAGAAATTTTAAAATCTTACAATTTAAAGTTTGATTACATAGAGTTATGTCCATTTTGTTTATTAAAAAACATTTATAAGAGATTAACAAGAAATAATAGATGCAAATATGGAAATTTAGAAATATGTATTGATTGTGGAGTTAGAGAGATTAGAGAGGAAGTTAAAATTAATGAAGAATTTATAGAAAAGTTTTTAAGGAGATTTAAAGATGTTGATAAAGTTTTATCCTTACTAAGAATAAGAAATCCACTCAATAATCCAGAATTAACAAGATATGATATAATAACCTGTAGCGAAGAGGATAAAATTAAAAATTACAGAATAGATGAACTAAATATTCCAGAAGAACTTAAAAATATAATTAAAGATAGAGGAATTTACGAACTTTTGCCAGTACAAACATTGGCAGTTAAAGGAGGTTTATTAAAAGGAGAGGATTTATTAATTGTCTCAGCAACTTCTTCGGGAAAAACATTAATTGGAGAATTGGCGGGAATTAAAAATTTGATAGAGAAGGGAAAGAAGTTTCTATTTTTAGTACCATTAGTTGCATTGGCAAATCAGAAATACTTAGAATTTAAAGAAAGATATGAAAAGTTGGGCTTTAAAGTAAGTTTAAGAGTAGGTTTGGGAAGAATAGGAAAAAAGTCAGATGATATTGAAACATCATTAGATGCAGATATTATTGTAGGAACTTATGAAGGTATAGATTACTTAATTAGAACAAGAAGGTTAAAAGATGTTGGAACTGTTGTAATTGATGAGATTCATTCTTTGAATATGGAGGAGAGAGGAGCGAGATTGGATGGATTAATTGGTAGATTAAGATTTTTATTTAAAGATGCTCAAAAGATATATTTATCTGCAACAATTGGAAATCCTAAGGAGTTATCTAAACAACTAAACTCTAAATTAGTTTTATACAATGGAAGACCTGTTCCTTTAGAGAGGCACATAATTTTCTGTAAAAATGAGTTTGCCAAATTAAATATAATTAGAGATATAGTTAAAAGAGAGTGGCAAACAATCTCAAAGTTTGGTTATAGGGGACAGTGTTTAATCTTCACATACTCAAGAAAAAGGGCTGAATATATAGCAAAATCTTTAAAATCAAAAGGTATTAAAGCGGAATTTTATCACGGAGGTATGGAGTATTTGAGAAGGAGAAAAGTTGAAGAAGAGTTTGCTAATCAAAAAATTCAGTGCGTAGTTACCACTGCCGCTTTATCAGCGGGTGTTGATTTTCCTGCTTCAACGGTTATATTGGAAAGTTTGGCTATGGGGGCTGAGTGGTTAAATCCTGCAGAGTTTCAGCAAATGTGTGGAAGGGCAGGAAGAAAAGGAATGCACGAAATTGGAAAGGTTTATCTTTTGGTAGAAATTGGGAAAAAGTATCACATGAAAATGGAAAATACAGAGGATGGGGTTGCCTTTAAATTATTAAACGCTGTTCCAGAAGATGTAAAAGTTGAGTATAGCGAAGATGAAGAGGAAGAGCAAATATTAGCTACAACTTCAGCAGGTATTGAAAATATAAAAGATATTGATAGAGTTCCATATCTTGGAAGGGTCTTTCAATTGAATAAAATTTTAAATAATTTAGAGAGTTATTCTATGGTAAAAAAATACAATAACGAAGTAAAACTAACAAATTATGGAAAATCTGTTGCTATTTCATTTTTATACCCAAAAATAGCAGAAAAAATTAAAGAAGGAGTTTTAGAGAATAAACCAATATTTGAATTAATAACAGAAATAATGCCTTTTGAAAATGTCTATATATCAAATAATTTAAAGGTAAAACTTTCAAAAATTTTAAATATAAATATTCCTTCGAGATTCTTTGACGCTTTGGAAGTAATTAGAGAAAATATGCAAAAAATTGAAAAGATTGGAGACAAAAAATTAAAGGATGATTTAATTTCAATAATTGTTGAATTCGAAGGAGTAAATGTTGAAGAAAAGATTTTGGAGTTAATTATTAATTTAAGATTAAGCAAAAAAACGCCTGGACAAATATCTAAGACATTATATATAGATTATAAGATTCAAACATACTCTGGAGATATTTATTACTATTTAGAGCAACTTTTAAATCTATTGGATGCTATAGAAAGAATTGCTAATATATTTAATAAAAAGTATGCAGAAAAAGTCCATAAATTAAAGGAAAGGATAGAGAATCCTTAAAAAATGTGAAAGTATGGAAACATCAAAAAAGATAATAATTGTAGTTATATTTTCAATTGCATTAATTTTAACTTATGCATACTTGATAAGTATTATTGAATCAGTTGATTTTTTCACAGCCCTATATTTCAGTGTTATTACAATAACTACAACAGGTTATGGAGATTTTACTCCAAAAACTTTTTTGGGTAGGTTATTAACTATAATTTACTTATGTATTGGTGTTGGAATTGTTATGTATCTATTTAGTTTAATAGCTGAGTTTATAGTTGAGGGAAAGTTTGGTGAGTATATGAAAATGAAAAAGATGATGCATAAAATTAAAACATTAAAAGATCATTATATAATTTGTGGATATGGAAGATTAGGGAGAGTCATAGGAGAGAAATTTATTCAAGAAAATATTCCATTTGTAGTTATAGATATCAATGAAAATGTTTTAAAAGAAGAATATGAAAAGCATCCGGATAAGTTTTTATATATAGTGGGAGATGCTAAAAAAGATGAGATATTAAAAAAAGCAAGAATTGATAAGGCTAAGAGTTTAATTGCCACACTACCAACAGATGCTGACAATGTTTTTATTACACTAACTGCAAGATCATTAAATCCAAATATTTTAATAACTGCAAAGGCGGATGAAAAAGAGGCTATAAAAAAATTAAAAATAGCAGGGGCAAATAGAGTAGTATCTCCTTATTTAATTGGTGGGTTAAGAATGGCAGAGGTTTCTGTTAGACCGGGAGTTTTAGACTTCTTAAGCACATTTATTAAAGTGGCTAAAAATGAGTATAAAGAAGATATTGATTTAAAAAAATATGTTATTGAAGAAGATTCGGAATTGGCATATAAAACATTAAAAGAATCAAAGATCAGAGCCATAACCGGAGCTACAATTTTAGGAATAAAGAGAGGAAACAAACTTTATATAAATCCATATCCTGAATTTATTATGAAACCTGGAGATATAATATATGCGTTTGGAACTGAAGAGAATTTAAAGTATTTGGAGAGTATAATTAAAAGAAAAAAGAAAAAAATAAATAAAAATTAATAAAAACAATCTTATCATAATTAATTATTAGTGGTGATAACAATGAATAATATTAATGATGTTATTGAGAAAATAACAAATTTTATTAGAGAAAAGGTTAAAGAAGCCAATGCCAAGGGTGTAGTTATTGGACTAAGTGGGGGAATTGATTCTACAGTCACAGCCTATCTATGTGTCAAAGCCCTTGGAAGTGATAAAGTTTTAGGTATAATAATGCCAGAGAAAAATACAAATCCTAAAGATGTTGAACATGCGAAAATGGTTGCTGAAAAGTTAAATATAAAATACATTATTTCAGACATAACAGATATTTTAAAGGCATTTGGTGCTGGAGGATATGTTCCTACGAGAGAATTTGATAAAATTGCAGATGGAAATCTAAAAGCAAGAATTAGGATGTGTATTCTTTATTATTTTGCAAACAAATATAATCTATTAGTTGCAGGAACATCTAATAAGTCAGAAATTTATGTAGGATATGGAACTAAATATGGAGACATTGCCTGCGATATAAAACCTATTGGAAATTTATTTAAAACTGAGGTTAGAGAACTTGCTAAATATCTTGGAGTTCCTAAGGAAATTATTGAAAAACCTCCATCAGCAGGTCTCTGGGAGGGGCAAACAGATGAGGGAGAACTTGGAATTAAATATGAAGTTTTAGATAAAATATTAAAACTGTATGAAGAAGGAAAAAATCCAGATGAGATTTCTAAAGAACTCAATGTTCCTTTAAAAGATGTTGAGCATGTCTTTAACTTAATTAAAAAGAATGAGCATAAGAGAACTTTACCACC
>JALVUY010000049.1 GCA_027023665.1 Methanocaldococcaceae archaeon | reverse complement strand
ACAACGCAGAAAAGAGTTAAAATATACCCAAAAAGAACTCTCTGAACGCTCAGGAGTAAGCCTCGGCTCACTAAAACGCTTCGAAAGCTCGGGACAGATTTCTTTAGAGTCGTTATTGAAATTGGCTTTGGTTTTGGATTGTTTGGAGGGGGTTATGAAATTATGTAAAAAAGGAAATGAGATTTTAAAAAGCTTAGATGTTGGATGATGTTATATATAAACAATTTATATAAAAGCTGGAAAATAGTAATTAAGTTTGCAAGAGTTTATAATAAAAGACTTTCTCTTTTGCCTGGATTTGGTGCGAATATTAAGTTATTTTGTTATATTTAGTAAAATTATTTGATTTTAAGAGGTTGTATTTTATAATTAAAAGATTATTATATTTATAAGTGGGCACTGATGATAAAATACATAGAAAATTTATTATACGAAAAAACAAAAGATACCCAGAGTAGAATTTTATATACTCAATGGAACTATGATAAGAAAATAATTCCTGAAATACTTCAAACAATCTCTACTGTTTTTCCTCATTACAGTTTACATGATGAAACACACTCTATTACCATTATTAATAATATTGTTAGAGTTTTAGGCAAAGAAAATATTGAAAAGTTATCAGCTATTGATTTGTGGTTGATTTTAGAAGCAAGTTATAAACATGACATAGGTATGGCTATAACATCAAAAGAAATAAAAAAAACATTAAAATCTAAAGAGTTTATCGAGTTTTTTAGTGATATATTAAGTGATAAAAAACATAGTTTGTATGAATTTGCTTCTAAATTTAAAATTAAAAAAGGATATATTAAATATAAAAAGAAACAACTAGATTTAAAAGTGCATGATGGTATTAAATTTTTATTGGCAGAATATTATAGAAAAAGTCACTCAAAACGTTCTAAAGAGATTATTGAAAATAATAATAAAGAGTTGGATTTAAAAAATAACGAAAAGTTAATTCCTAAACGTATTTTTAAAATATTGGGTGCAATATGCGATAGTCATACTCAAAGCTTTGACGAGGTGATGAAATTGTCATTTTCTGAGGTTGGAATAGATACAGAAGACGCTCATCCTCGTTTTGTTGCTTGTATGTTGCGTATAGGCGATTTACTTGATTTGGATAATAATAGATTTTCGGATGTAATGTTAAGGACATTGCACAAAATACCATTAGATACATTAAAACATAAAGATAAGCATTTGTCTATCGAATCTTTTCGTGTAGACAGAAAGGTAATTGAAATTATAGCTCGTTGTAATAATTATGAGGTGGCAAATATTACTCAACATTGGTTTAACTATTTAAATGATGAAATTAGCAATCAAATGATTAAGTGGAATGAAATTGTTCCATCAAAAGAGTTTGGATATTTACCGACTATTGGAAAATTAAGAGTAGAATTAAAAAAATATGATTTTATTGATGGTAAAAATAAACCTCAATTTAAAATTGATACTCAAAAGGCTTTAGGATTATTGCAAGGTGCAGGTATTTATAAAAATGCCTATCAGAGTATTAGAGAAATTTTACAAAACTCTGTAGATGCAACACTCATAAGAATATGGTTAGAACATGGAGATAAAAAAGATTTTACTACACCAAATAGTCAAGATTTTTTAGATTTGCTATCTCAATATCCAATTACTATAAATATTAATGAAGAGAAGATAACAAAAAATAAAATTATATGGAAAATAGAGATAGAAGACAGTGGTATTGGAATATCAGCAGATGATTTAAAGTTTTTAATGACTACAGGTAGTTCTTCTCGTAATAGAAAAAAGAAAAATATTATAAATAGTATGCCAAAATGGATGAAGCCGTCAGGAACTTTTGGTATAGGTTTTCAGAGTATTTTTATGTTGACAGAGCAAGTTATTTTAGAAACTAAAAGTTTTTTTGATGAGCAGTATCAAATAGTAGAGTTAAATAGTCCTAGTTCAAAAAGAGATGGAGCTATTTTGGTTGAAAAAAAAGAGACAACACATAAGCAAAAAATTGGAACAAAAATAATTTTTAATTACAGAACAAAAAAAATTCCTAAAAGTTATTCACTGGGTAGAGGTAAAAGTTTAAGTAAAAAAATCATTTTTTCTTTTGATCCAATACAGGATGATTCTTTCAATGTAGAGATAGCTTCTTTAATTGATAATATAATGCTATTTGCAACAAAAAATTATATACCTTTAGTTTTGTGTTTTAATAATGATAAACTTATTGAAAAAGAAAAAAAAGTTCCAAATAAATTTGATTATTTCTCTAAAAAATATTCTTTAGAACTTAGTTGTTATTATGATAAATATTCTATGTATAAATCTAATCAAATATATTATAAAAATCAGCTTATAGAAAAAAGTCATTTTGGTTTAACTAATTTTATTAGATTTGATGTAAATATTTTAGGAGTCGATGCCTCGGAAGTGCTTACTCTTGACAGAAATGAAATAAGAAAAAAAATATTTAAAAAACTAAATAAAAAAACATGGAAAAGTATTTATGAATATTTAATAAAAGAGCATGATAGGCTTTTTAGAAACGAAGAAGAACAAATAATAGCTAGTTTATTTCTTAATTACTATTTTTTAGACAAACTTAAAAAAGATGGATTGGTTTATGATGAATGGAAAAAATATGAAATTACTGTGAACAATAATGAAAAAAAATCGTTAGGATATATACTTGATAATGCAAAAAAACTTCATATTATAAAAGAAAAATCTTCTAACTTTAATGAACCTGATAAATATTTTTTTAAAAAGCAAGTTTTTATAATTGAAGTTCATCAACACAATAATGAAGTTACTGAATTTATTAAAAAGATGATTCCTTTATATTTTAAATCAGTAGTGTTTTATATTGAAGAAAATAAAAAATGTTTTTTAAAGAAAGAAGATATTAATTCAATTGAAAAGAAAGAAATATATAAGCTTTTGGAATTACATAATGGTTTGCCTGGGAATAGAGTAAAAATAATATGCCATGAAAAATATAAAAAATTAAGACTTAAAGATAAAGCTTGGAAGCCATGGTTATATAGTAATAATATTTATGCTTGTGGTTTATATGCCCCATCTATGTTATCACCTTATTTTATAGTTGTAGACAATAATAATAGTAAAAAATTAGAGTATAGGATTACAGATAAAGTTATAGATTGGGTTTACGAAAATAGATATGATAATAATACAACAAGAGAAGAAATAGAAGAAACTTATAAGATTTTTGAACAAGACATGAGAAATGAAGTTGAGAAAATTAATAGTGGAATTAAATGAGCTAGAAAAAAAAGCAATTAAGATATGGACATCTCCCGAAGGATACCAGTATCGCTATATAAAAGGTATTTTAAGAGGAGATTATAAGGGGGTATTGAAAAACTATTATGATCCAATTGCAAAAGCGCTAGTTGGACTTTTTAAAAAATATCCGGATAATACGGGTAATAAAATACTTTATAGAGGGGATGTGATAGAAGGCTATCTGTGTTCTGAAAATGAAATATGTAAAAAATTTATGTTAAATAATCCAATAGGAAAGAATATAATATTAGATGATACAATATTGTCATTTACTTACTCAAAAGACATAGCAATAAAAAGTTATACAAATAGCGAAAAAAATAAATCAAATAATTGTCCAACAGTTTTATATGTTCTTAAAAAAAGATTGTCAACTTTTTTGGATATTAGTGAATTTTCTATGTTGCCTCATGAGAAAGAGGTGTTGTGTAATAAAGGGGTTAAGTTTAAAGTTGTCAACATTGAAAGAAAGGAAAATAATAATTTGATTTATTATATTGAGGAGGTATTATAATAACAAATGGCTTCTAAATGTTAATTAGAGTAAATAAAAATAACAAATTCAAAGAACATTTAATCAGTCTGTCCAAACAAAACAACCCAAAAAGCCATAAAAGAAGCAAGAGCCGGAAAGAATGTCGAAAAGACAACTTTGGATAAATTGAAATCAAATCAAACCGACAAACTCTATCACCAATAACCAATATACAAATAACCAATACACCTTTCCCCCAACTTTTAACCGCATTTCAAGCTCTTTTGGGTAAAATATCGAGTTAAATGGTTTTAGGAGATAATTTAAATGAATGAAGCTAAGTATATTTGGATGGATGGGGAGCTTAAGCCTTGGGGTGAGGC
>JALVUY010000048.1 GCA_027023665.1 Methanocaldococcaceae archaeon | reverse complement strand
GTTATGTATAATGGAGAACTTATAGTTTATTTGACTGAAATTGTTTCCAACAATAGTAAAGAGATTGATGATAAATTATCTGAAGAAATATTAAAAGTAGTTGAAAATGTAGAATTGGAAAATAAAGATGTTTTAAATGCGAATAAAATAATAATTTACGCTTCATTAAATAGAATTGATAAAATTGGAGAAATTATAAATATGGCTGTTGGTTATTATTCAAAGTTGGCATTTATAACATCTGTAAAAAAACTTATTGAAAACAATATGCTAAATGATGAAAAAATTAGCTTAATAATCCCAAAAATTGCTGAAATTCTATATGACTCTAAGAAGTTAAGATTAATGGCTTTAGAATTTTTTGAAAAGTATCCTAATGAAATCGTTATCCCAATAATTTTAAATGAGATTGAAAAAAGTAAATGCAACAATAGAGAGTATAAATTGATGATGAACATTATAACAAACGCTATATTTAAATATCCCCATACAATTAATAAGTTGAAGAATCTACTAAATACTGATAAAAGAAATATATGCTTAAAAATTATGCTAAAAGTTAGTGAAAAGATGCCTGAACTTTTAAGGGATTATATTTATATATTAGCATCTCAATATACATTATCAGATGATGAAGATAAAAAACTGATAGCAAAAATCTTAAGAAACATTACTACTGAGGATGAAAGGAAAATTTTAAAGCCAATAATTAAGGAATTAACCTGTTAAAAACTGTTTTTAATTTAAAGATTAATTAAATTTTATTAAAAAATAAAAATTTAAAGAAAGATGGCTATGAGAAGGGATGAATACTTTGAGAGGTTGTTGGAAGTTATAGAAGAGTTAAAGATAGAGGCAGAGGATAAGCCTATAATTGTAGAAGGAAAGAGAGATGTTGAAAGTTTAGAAAAGTTGGGAGTTGAGGGAACATTCATTGTAATAGCTAAAACTCCTATCTACTTAATTGCAGATGAACTTATAAGAAAGGGAATAAAGGAAGTTATCTTATTAACTGACTTTGATAGAAGAGGTAGGATGTTGGCAAAGGCAATTGTTGAAGAGTTTAGATATAGAGGAATTAAGGTAAATACAAAAATTAGGCAAGAAATATTTATCTATACAAATAGCGGAATTAGAGATATTGAAAGTCTATTCTCTTATGTAAATAAAAGAAGTCTGTTTTAATTTAGTTGATAATAAATAATCAATTAAGCACTCTCTAACATATCCTCTTCACTTAAACCCTCTAATTCTATTATATTTTTTAATTTTTCAGTTATGATGTTAAGACATTTATCAACGGTTTCACTAATTTTTATGTTCTCAATTACAGGAACTCCTTTCTTTTTTGCAGTTTCAACCATATATTTATTTATTATCCTTATAATCTTAAAATATCTTAAATATCTTTCAGTAGGTCTACTTGACACTCTACCTCTTGCATAAAATCTCATTTTATGTAATTTTTCATCACAGACTGTTAGCATAATAAAAACAACATGAGGATTGTCTAAATATTTATCTTTTAAAAGTGTTGGAACTAAGTGAGTCCCTTCAATAATTACACTCTGTCCTTCGAGTAAACATCTATTTATAACAGCCTCTACTCCAGTTAATACAGTTTCACAATGTCTCTCAAAACCTTTTATGTATTTAATTTTTTTATCTTCATCATCATCCTTTAAAACCTTCCAAGCAGTATAACTTGATTCATAAAGTGTCGGAATTAAATCTCTTGATATTATTTTTCTCATAACTTCTCTTATCGAATCAGTACCTATTACGCTTGGAATTCCTAATCTTGATGCTATTTCAAAGGCAATTGTTGAAGTACCTACACCACTTGCTCCCCCTATTAAAATAACTATTGGTCTTCTACCTAAAACCATTCTCCACAGCAAGTATTTTTTAGCAACC
The DNA here is from genome assembly GCA_027023665.1 of Methanocaldococcaceae archaeon. Taxonomy (GTDB): domain Archaea; phylum AGJL01; class Methanococci; order Methanococcales; family Methanocaldococcaceae; genus Methanocaldococcus. The sequence goes on along the minus strand of JALVUY010000048.1, from coordinate 2,281 downwards.
TCATCGTAATTTTTTGATATTAAATAGTAATAAACTCTCCTTCTAAGTTCTGCCTTATCAATAACTTTAATATTCTCTTTTTTAAGGTTTTCATATATGTCCCAAGCAATTCTATATGCAATACTTGGTTTTAAACCTGCTGCTGTTAATGATCTTGCAAGGATACCCTTTGAAAATGGCATTTCATAGGATTTTCCTCTAACAATTATATCATTTTGCAAATCCATTATTCCACCAAGTTACTCAAATTTTAATCTAAAATTTCATCTGCTTCTATTTTTTCAGCATTATAGAGTTTTTTAGCTCTAAGATATAAAAGTTCGTCTTTTTCATCATTAACTACAACATAAACTTTATTTATATTGTAATTTTTAATAAATCTCTCAATATTTTTCTTAGTAATTTCAATTTTTTTCTTTAACCCTTCTAACGCCTTTTCTGGAATCCCTATCTTTCTCATATCCTCTATATCTAACATTCCCTCAGTGCAAACAACCTTTAAATTAGGATTTTTATTTTTTAATTTTTTGAATAATTTTTTATTTGAAACTATATATAATGCATCCTCACTAATCTCTTTCTCTTCAAATTCAAATCCAAAATTAGATAAAACTTTATTTAGATGCTCTTGACATCTTAGAATTAATTTACAAAACTCCTTTGCCTCATCTTCATTTAATTCATGCTTTGGAGCTTTTTTATATAAAAAATCATCCGCCTCCAATAGTTGATAAATTGCCTTTTTAAACTCTTCAACATTTATTTTTCCAGGCTTTGCATCTTTGTAAGATATTTTTAAATTCCTATCAATATTAGCATTACTTGATTTTTCCTCTATCTTAATTTTTTTTAGTTTTGATATTGTACATATCCCCTTTCTTATTAATTCTTTTGAGTATTCATCTCTCATTATCTCCCCTATCTTTATCTTCTTTTTCTTTTTCTAATTTTTCCAACTCTTCAACTAACATAGGTAAGAAAACCCCAATATCCGTAACTATTCCTAATGCTTGAGAAGTTCCTCTATCCATCAATTTTGTAACTACTGCTGGATTTATATCAACACAAATTGTCTTAACCCAAGATGGTAGAAGGTTTCCAGTAGCAATTGAGTGTAGCATTGTAGAGAGCATTAAAACCATATCCTTTCCTTTTAAGAGTTCTCTCATTTTTTCTTGTGCCTTAACAACATCTGTAATTACATCTGGTAATGGACCGTCATCTCTAATACTACCTGCCAATACATAGGGAACATTATTTTTTATACATTCATACATAACTCCTCTATTTAAAATACCCTGCTCAACAGCATCTTTTATACTACCTGCCCTCATTATAACATTTATAGCCCTTAAATGGTGACTATGGCCTCCTGGAACACTTTTTCCAGTCTTTAAATCAACTCCCAATGAAGTTCCATACAAAACACTTTCAATATCGTGTGTTGCTAAGGCGTTTCCAGCAAATAGTGCTTGAACATAACCCATTCTTATTAATTTAGCTAAAGCCCACCCAGCTCCTGTGTGTATAATTGCTGGTCCTCCAACGACAACAATTCCTCCTTTTCCCGTCTTTCTATACTTTTCTCTAATTTCATACATCTCTTTTGCTATTCTTCTAATTATTGTCTCTTTTGGCTTTTCTGAGGAAGCCTCTGATTTCATAAATTCAAATAATCCACCAGATTCTCTTGGCTTTTCTGGTGGAATTACTCTAATTCCCTTATGACCTACAACAACCAAATCTCCCTTTTTAATGTTTCTAATGGTTTTTACTTCTGCTCTCATTTCGTCAGGATAAACTACAATAGCTCCATCCATTTTTTGGTTTTCAACTTCTATCCACTGTCCTCTAAATCTAATAAAGGTTTTGTGATTGGTTGTTGAATAAAAACCCTCTGGTAAAACCATATCCTTTTCAGCAGGTTGTAACTCAACTTCTTCAATTTCAGGAATCTCAGCTCCTAAATCTTTTAATTCACTTAAAATTTCATCTACATGTTTTTCATCCTTACCAATAACTAATATTTTTGCATAACTTGGATCAGTTTTTCTTTTACCAATTTCAAATTCTAAAACTTTGTAATCTCCACCCATTTCTAAAATTTTATCAAATACTTTAGGTAAAATTAAACTGTCAATTATATGTCCCTTTAATTCAATCTCTCTCATAAACATAATAAATCCCCTCTTGATACTTTGTTAAAATAGTAAAGATAATATCACTATAACTAAACTAATATTTTAATCATTTTGTTTTATTGTTTATAAATAATTTAAAG
>JALVUY010000047.1 GCA_027023665.1 Methanocaldococcaceae archaeon | reverse complement strand
CTATTGGTATACCCCCGAATATTTGCCTTTTTTGTTTAATTTTGGGTATCCCAATAGGGCGAAGCCCTATGGTTCGGGATACTCCCGATGCATTGCTTTCCTTAGGAAGCAATGCCTCTTTTTCATAATTTACCCTCTCTCGCTAAAAATCCCTATTTTTAGATTTGGAGGATTTTAATATGATATTTTTTGATTTTAAAAGATTTTAACAACTTTCGGAGGGTCACTTATTTTAAAAGATTTGATTATTTAATTTTACTAAATTATTGAGATTTTTTAGAAATTTTATTATTTTATTTTTATTTTCAATTTTCCTAGATAATTAGGTTGGATTTTAAAATTTTAAGGATTTTAAAGGCAATAAATAAAAATAGAAAAATTTATATATAACTTCGGAGGTATATAAATAACAAGGGTGATTGACCCTTCGAAAAATTAGCCCTAATATAGAAGCATAATAAAGTAATTTTAGGCCTTAATCTCAAAAAATCGTGCCCTGTTTAAAATCAGACCCCTAAGGGGATGGAAAGAAGCTCCAAAAATGTATATATTCGGGCATACGGTTGGTTTAAAATCAGACCCCTAAGGGGATGGAAAACGAACACGAAATTGGAGTAGATTTAGAGGCATTTAAAAGTTTAAAATCAGACCCCTAAGGGGATGGAAATTTAGAAACGAATAAATTATAGGGTGGAACAATTATGATGTTTAAAATCAGACCCCTAAGGGGATGGAAATTTTTATCAGAACTTGCTCTCTCATAACCATGGCAGGGTTTAAAATTAGAAATTTTCAAAATTAGCTACTGATTTATGGACAAATTACTAAATAATATTAAATATTATTCTTTAATTTTTAATTTCCAAGAAGTATCTATGGTTATAATTCCACCTTGATACTCACCATAATCATCATTATAAGATTCTTCAATATTTCCTTCTATATCCAAATAAATTTTTTTAAGTTCATCAATATTTTCTCTCTTAGTTTTCCATAAACCTCTTTGATAAGCCTCCAACAATCTTCTTGAAATCTCTTCTAACGCGTATATGTTGTGTTTTTCAAAAAACCTTCTATTGTTCTCATCTTTTACAAATGTGTTAAATATTTCGTCAAATACCCAACTATCTACTTCCTTAGTTGTAGCACTCCAACCATAAACTCTTCCTATTCTTTTAGCAATATCTCCAGCCCCTTTGTATCCATGCTTTTTCATTCCTTCAATCCACTTTGGATTTAGTAACTTTGTTAAAGTAACTCTTTCAATTTCTTCTTTTAAAGTTCTTATAGTAACATTTTTTGAATTTCTTTTATCTCCATAATACGCCTTAATTTTTTTATTCCTCAAAACTCTTGCAGCGTTAGTTAATCCTCCATGAGTTCCAAAGTAGCAACAACATCCAAGTAAGTCATATTCATCAGTAACAACTTTATTAAATGTTAAATCAACTGTTTTTAATAAACTTTCAAAAATTTCTGTAGATTTTTTACCATACACATTCTTTCCATAGGCATAAGAATTCCAATACACAAATACATCCTTTAAATCTTCATCATTCTCCCATGCACTTGCATATACAGCATATTTAACTCCATTTCCATAGGTCCCGGGAGGTGAGCAGAAAATTCTAAATGTTGCCTCTCTAAAAGATAACTTGTTATTTAATCCTTCAATTACGTGTTTTTTTACAAAATTCATATTTAGCGGTTCATCTAACTTAGCTACTCTCATTATTGCTTCATCAATAAGTTCTATACAATTTGGAAACATATCCCTTATTATTCCACTAACTCTTATAGTAACATCAATCCTTGGTCTTTTTAATTCATCTAATGGGATTATTTCTAAATCAACAACTTTTCCTCCTTTATAAATGGGTTTAACTCCTAATAAATGTAATATCATCCCCATACATTCTCCATCTGCCCACATTATGTCAGAAGCCATCCAATATAAAGCAATATTTTCAGGATATTTTCCTTCATCCTCTAAATATCTTTCAATTAATTTTTCAGCTAATAAAATCCCAACTCTATAAGCAGATTTTGTAGGAACTTTATATGGATCCAATGTGTAAAAATTCCTTCCTGTTGGTAGTATGTCATAATTACCTCTCGATATTAATCCAGAAGCTCCAGGCTCTATATATCCTGCGTCAATTCCTCTTAATAAGGATTTTATTTCGTCAGTATTCTCAATTCTTTCATTTATTTCTTTAATTATTTCCTCTAATTTTTTATTTTCAATACTTTTTCCATTTAATACATTTTCAATTTTTTCCTTTAAATCTTTCTCGTTATATTCAAATTCCAATATACTTTTTATGAATTCCACTCTTCTATCTCCTTCAGGTAGTTCTCCAAAGATGTGCATTCCATCGTTGCATTTTGAGTTCTTTATCATTTCTAAAGTATCTCTTATTTCATCAAACAATTCTTTAAAGTTTTCATGAATTTTTCCTTCTTTTTCCATTTTTTTAATTTTTTCTTTTATTTTTACTAAGTTAGTTTTTTTCACTTCTTCAATAATTAAATGTTCTAATTGATGTTTTCTTGAAGTATCCATTTCTTTTAAATACTCCTCTATGTAACTATTTAAAGTCTCCAACTCTTCACTAAAAGCATCTACCATAACTGTTTGTAAATGATCTACAATAGTGGCATAACTCCTTCTTTTTGCTATAGCCCCTTCTGGGGGATTATCTGAATTATAAATATAAAGGTGAGGAATATCCCCTATACAGATATCTGGGAAACATTCGTTAGATAAACCTACATTTTTCCCAGGGAGAAATTCTAATGTTCCGTGAGTTCCTACATGTATTATTACATCTCCAATGTCATTAAAGTATTTGTATGTGGCAATATATTGGTGAGTTGGTGGGCAATATGGGTCGTGCAAAATTTTACAAACTCTACCATCACACCTTGCCCCAGCACAGCCTCTTTTTGGTTGGACACAAACATAGATGTTTCCAAACTTTAAGCCAGTTATAACTATCTTGTTTTTGCCATCCACTTTGTATATCATTCCTGGTGGTATATCTTTTCCATTTAAATCTCCCCAAGTCTCTAAAATCTTGTTTTTCACATTTTTAGGGAGTTTATTAAAGTATTCATAATATTCTTCTTCATCCATTAAATATAAGTATCCTCCTTTTGAGATAATTTCCTCAACAGTAGTCCATCTAAACTCTGAAATTGCCTTCTTTTGTAAGATTAATTTAGATAAATCCTCTCCACTTTCAGGGATATTTTCTACATGATATCCTTCTTCTTTTAATTTTTTCATTATATTTACAACACTTTGAAAACTGTCCAAATGGGCCGCACTTCCTATTGTTGCCTCTACAGAAGCACAGGCATTGTTGTGTAAAACAAATATAACTTTTCGATCTTTTTTAGGTTTATATTTCAATTTAATCCATCTTTTTATTCTCTTAACAACTTTTTCTATTCTTTCTTCAATTCCTAATTTTTTTTCACAACCATTTTCATTTTCTGTAGTTCCAATTATAATTGGCTCTATAACCCCTTCAAATTCTGGTAATGCAACAGTCCAACCAATATCTGCAGATAATCCTTGACTGTCATTTTTCCAATCCTCATAGCTTTTATAGTAACTCATTATTGGATGAAATACAGGAACATCCAATTTTTTAAGTATATCAACTCCAGAGATTTTATTTAGATTACCTCCATCTTTTACAGTTCCCAATGGAAATGATAATAAGTTAATTAAAGCGTCTATCAATGGTTTATCATCCTTAAAGAAGTATTTTAAAATGCTCTCTCCACCACCTAAGGCATTTAACTCTTCACACTTAGCTCCATAAGAAAATACTGGAATTACATTAAATTCCTCTTCTAATTTATCTAAAAGTTTGTTAATTACATCCATATCGTCATTAACTAAGTAATGCCTTGAAAATAAAACTCCTACTGTATATTTTTTATCAAAATTAACATCATCTAAAAATTCATCTAATTCCTCATAGATTTTTCCTTTATAGTAAATTCCTTGGAAGGGTTTCTTTATGACATCTTTATCTTCGCCCATTAAATACAAAATCATGTTTTTAAAGTTATCTAGACCACCATATGTTGTAAATAGATAACACTTAGCAGATTTTTCAGAATTCCAAAAACTTGGGTCTTGTGAAACAATTATAATGTTTTCGTTGAATATCTTTATCTTCTCTAAATCAATATCATCTGATGATGTTTTATATATAAAAACTAAATCAGAGTTTTTAACATCTTCTAAAA
>JALVUY010000046.1 GCA_027023665.1 Methanocaldococcaceae archaeon | reverse complement strand
GGACAATGCATATATAAAAATCATAGGATGTATATAAATCCAGCAACTCAAAAACATCTTTTCTTTTACTCTGCACGGTTAAAACTGCATTTTTTAAATTTTCTAAAATATTTTCATCTGTTAGTGGTGTCTTTTCAGCGTCTATAACATGATAATCAAAGAACTTATATATATTCTCGTTTAATTTAACTAATTCATTTTGGTTTATTTGGCTTAGTTTTGTTGCTATACCCAACATAATTATCACAAACAATAACAATATATTAATAATCAATAAAAATATCCATAATAAAGTTGGTGGTAAAATGGAAATACTATGTATAGATGTTGGAAAAGGAACACAAGATATTTTATACATAGACACTAATAAAAATATCGAAAACTCTATAAAGTTAATTCTTCCTTCTCCAACAACAATTTTGGCAGAGAAGATAAAGAAAATGAATGAAGATTTGAGAATAGATGGAGTTGTAATGGGAGGAGGTCCTGTAAATAAAGCAATATATGAACACATAAAAAAAGGGTTTAAGGTTGAGATATCAGAAAATGCAGCAAGAACAATAAGAGATGATTTAGAAGAGGTAAAAAGGAGAGGAATAATAGTTAAAGAAAGAATAGAGAATCCAAACATCATTTTTAGAGATTTGGATTTTGACATGCTAAAAAATATATTTGCATTGATAGGAAAGGAGTTTAAACCTGACTTTGTCTGTGTCGCATGCCAAGATCACGGTTTTGTTAAGGGACAGAGTGATAGAATCACGAGGTTCAAATATTTTGAAAATAAATTAAAAGAGACTAATGACCCATATAAATTTTACTTTGAAGAAAAAACAAATTATTTTTCAAGGTTTGATGCAATCCTAAAAACATTAAAAGAAAACAAATACAAAGGATTTGTAATGGATAGTAAGATCGCTTCTATATGCGGAATTTTAAACTATGCAAAGGAAAAAGGCATTAATGAGTTTATAGGTTTGGATATAGGTAATGGACATACATTAGGTGTTTCTATAAAAGATGGGAAAATTGTTGGATTATTTGAGCATCACACAAGACTTCTAACCCCTAAAAAATTAAAAAACATTGTCGATAAATTAGCAGATGGTTCATTAACAAATGAAGAAATATTCTATGATAATGGTCATGGAGCAGTAGTTTTAGATAGAATAAATCCAGAAGAAATCTTAATTGCTGGTCCAAACAGAGAAATGTTTAAGGATTATGGAAAATACGCATATCCTGGTGGAGATGTGATGATTACAGGATGTGTTGGGTTATATGATGTGTTAAAATCTATAAAAAAATTAGGTAGTTTTTAGAATAACAAATAAACTCTAAATGCAATAATTAATAGAGTTATTATTGAAGCCAATAAAGATATAAATTTTATTTTAAATGCAGAGGACTTTTCCTTAAAAACCGAGAGATACAAAACAAAATAAGAAACTAAAGTTAAAAACATTCCTAAATCTACTAAGGACTTTGATGGGAATATAGAAAGAGTAGCAATAATAAATGAATTCAGCAAAACTCCATTTGTGGGAATACCTTTTTTTAATTTAATAAATGTATCTGAAAATTTTGAGATGAATATTTTATCATGAGATAATGCATATGGCATCCAACCTAAAGAAAAAAGCCAACTGAATACACAGCCACCAATTATCATAAGAATGCAAAACCAAATTAAAATATTGTTTCCAATTAATATCCCTATAAGTTCTCCCAATTCAGTATAAGTTATATTTGATGAAATTACAACTAATGTATATAGCAAATACAAAATTCCAATAATGAATGTTCCAATAATTAAACCATAACTAATATCTCTTTCTGGATTTTTAAATGCCTCTGATGGAATTGCTATTCCTTCCCAACCTGTCATAGTCCACAGTCCAAAATAACTTGCTGCTAAAACTTTAAACAAATCAACTTTAGTATTAAAAACTGATAAATCAATTTTATTTGAAAATGTTATATACAGTAGAGTAATTATTGTTAAAATTCCAAAAATTCTTAAAAAGTTTCCTACAATTTTAATACCATTTATAATAAGGATTGTTAAAAATACAACCAAAACAATACCTATATGCTCAAAGTTAAAGTAAATGTTAAATATTATATCAAAAAACGATACAACTGCTGAGATTGCCGTTACTCCAGCAAACCATAAAATATAGGCGAAAATTGCTCCTACTTTTTTCCCAAAAATTTTCATTACATATTTATAGGGTCCCCCACTTTTAGTTATCTTTGTTGAGGCATAGGCAAAAGGTAAAACCAAAATCATACTTATAATTAAAACTAATATCCACCCATATATTGCACATTTTCCAGCAATTAAATATGTTAATGGGGACAAAACAAAAATTCCCCCACCAATTATAGATGTTATCGTCAAAAATACTGCATCCTTTAAGGTTAGAGATTTCACAATCCCAACCTCCACGCATACAAGTTAAAAGTAAAAGTATAGGTTCTCTAAAAATGCGTATCTGTAATTGCTATGCATTTTTAACGAAAGATTTATAAACTTCTTTAAACTCCTATTTTTTTAAAAACTATTCAATATTTATGAAATATTAACTTTTCTATAATCTATGGTATGATGTTCAGAAATGACTGTAAAAACTGTAAAAAATCTAATAAATAAAAAATGCTAATAAAACATTACTTGGTGAGAGTATGGAGAGCTATATACAAAATTTATTTGCTGAAAGAATTGGTGGAAAAAAGTTTGGTAAAGAAGATGTAATTTACAAGTTTGAAAAAATTAAAAGAGCTAAGCAGGAAGCAATGAAAAGACATCCAGATATGGAATTAATTGATATGGGTGTTGGAGAACCTGATGAAATGGCTGATCCTGAGGTTATAAGAGTTTTATGTGAAGAGGCAAAAAAATGGGAAAATAGAGGTTATGCAGATAACGGAATTCAAGAATTAAAAGATGCTGTCCCTCCATATATGGAAAAAGTTTATGGAGTTAAAGATATTGATCCAGTGAATGAAGTTATTCACTCAATAGGTTCAAAGCCAGCATTGGCATATATAACTTCAGCATTTATCAACCCAGGAGATATTTGTTTAATGACAGTTCCTGGCTATCCAGTTACAGCAACCCACACAAAGTGGTATGGAGGAGAAGTTTATAATCTTCCATTGTTAGAAGAAAATGATTTCTTGCCAGATTTGGATAGTATTCCAGAAGATATTAAGAAGAGGGCTAAAATACTATATTTAAATTATCCTAACAATCCTACTGGGGCACAGGCTACAAAGAAATTTTATAAAGAAGTAGTTGATTTTGCATTTGAAAATGAAGTTATAGTTGTTCAAGATGCCGCTTATGGGGCATTAGTTTATGATGGAAAGCCTTTATCATTTTTATCAGTTAAAGATGCAAAAGAAGTAGGAGTTGAAATTCACAGTTTTTCAAAGGCATTTAACATGACTGGTTGGAGATTAGCATTTTTAGTAGGTAATGAGTTAATTATTAAAGCATTTGCAACAGTTAAAGATAACTTTGATAGTGGGCAATTTATTCCAATACAAAAGGCTGGAATATACTGCTTACAACACCCAGAAATAACTGAAAGAGTTAGACAAAAATATGAGAGGAGATTAAGAAAGATGGTCAAAATATTAAGAGAAGTTGGCTTTAATGCAAGAATGCCGGGTGGAACATTCTACTTGTATGTTAAATCACCAATAAAGGCAAATGGAATTGAATTTAAAACTGCTGAGGACTTCTCTCAATATTTAATTAAGGAAAAATTAATATCAACAGTTCCTTGGGACGACGCTGGACATTATTTAAGATTAGCCGCATGCTTTGTGGCAAAAGATGAAAATGGAAATCCAACAACAGAAGAAAAGTATGAAGATATGGTTTTAGAAGAATTTATGAGAAGATTAGAAGACTTAGACTTAGAATTTGAATAATTTTACAGATTTTTAACTTTTACTTTATTAAAATTTTTATTGTTCGTAAGTTTATTGTTTTGTTATATTTTTTAGTTATTTTATATTGTTGTCTTGGTTTGGTGATAAATATGGCATTAGGATTAGATAGCAATATAGAAGGAGCTTTATCTTATTTATTATTTTGGATTAGTGGATTAATATTTTTATTATTGGAAAAAGAGGATGATTTTATTAGATTTCACGCTATGCAGTCTTTTATAACATTTTTATCACTAAACATATTAATTTTGGTAATTTCACCAATCCCAATAATCGGATGGATTATTTCAGCATTAATAAATATTGCTATAATAATCTTATGGAT
>JALVUY010000045.1 GCA_027023665.1 Methanocaldococcaceae archaeon | reverse complement strand
ATAGAGAAAAAATAAAAGTAAAAACAAAATTTTATGACTTCAAAGAAATTGAGGAACTCCTAAAAAAAGAAGGTTTTGAAATATTATACACCTTTGGAGCAAATATTACAAACTCTCCATTGGATATGTTTATTTATAAAAGTTCTTTAAAGAATTTTGCCTCCTATATTGGCTTTGTTGTTAAAAAGAAGAATAAACGCTAATCTTATTATTTTTATTTAACCTTATTTTTTAATTTTTCTTTTCCTGCCCTTTTTATTGCGTCATACATTGCCTCAACTGCATTTGGATTTTTCTCCAACAGATTACCAGTAACTATTGCATCAGCTCCTGCTAAAACTTTTTCATAGGCAATTTCTGGCTTTCTAATTCCTCCACCAACTATTATATTGATATTAGATAGTTTTTTTGATAAAGTGATAGTTTCATTATTCACTGAATACTCTGCCCCACTACCAGCCTCTAAATAAGCCCATCTCATTCCAAAGAACTTTGCTGATAAACAATACATGGCGGTAATATTTGGTTTATTCTGTGGGATTTCTCTGATTTCCCCAATGTAACCAACAGCTGTTTTTCTTGCTGGCTCAATGCATAAATATGCCATAGGAATAGGCTCTAACTTGTATTTTAAAATTGTTATCGCCCCTAAAGTTGGAGCTGTTACAACCCAGTAAGTATTTGTTGAATTCATTAAACTCATATAAAAAACAGCATCAGCATACTTTGATAATCCATCTACATTCCCAGGAAATAAAATTATAGGAAGTTTAGTTATCTTTTTTATAGTTTTCACTTTCTCATCTAAATCAATTATTCCAATACTACCTCCAACCATTATAGCATCTGCATAATCCTTAATTTTTTCTGATATTTCTTCAATATTTTCCTCTTCTGGGTCTAATAAAGTTAAATAAACTGCCCCTTCTTCTTCAATAATTTGTGTTAATTTTTTCTCAACCTTTCCTATTTTTATTTCCATACTTTCACCAAAATAGAAGATTGAAATTTTAAAATAAATTTATAAAATAAAAATCAAAATTACAATATAAAAACTAAAAGATTATATTTAAAATTTAAAAATAGTTTTTGATATTCACTTTTCAATTATTGTTTCCTTTATAGCCATCCCAAAATGTCTCGCATATTCATCTGGTCTTATTAAAACTTTGTCTCCTGGTTTTAAATCTACAACAGAAACTGGTTCTCCTTTTTCATTCACCAATCTTATAGTTTCAGCGTTTTGTAATATTGTTCTAATTATATCTCCTTTATACTCTGCCTCAATTAACACTAAAGGTCTTCTTTCAATTTTAACTCTGCCAACTATGGCCTCTCTCGCGTTTCCATCCTTATCAACTATCAAAACTTTATCTCCTGCTTTTAATTCACTTAAATATTTTGTTTTATTTCCTGGACATAATATATAGGCATGAACAGGCCCTGCATTAACTCTGAAGGGTCTTGTAGCAACATATGGATTCTCTACAGTTTCAGAATGAACTAGGAATAATCCTCTTGAATATGAACCAATTAACATTCCCTCCCCAATGTTCATTAAAGAACAGGTATCAATACAAACCCTATCTCCACTACCTATTGGCTCTACTTTTGTAATAGTTGCTACATCTAATTTTACTTTCTCTTTATTCATATCTTCAATTAATTTTGATAATTCTTTTATATCTTCAATGTTTTTTGGATTGAATAGAACTCCATCAGTCCCTTTTTCTAAAATCTCATAGGCAACTTTTGCCTCATCAACTGAATCAACACTTGCGATAATCTTTACATCTCTATTAAATAAATCTGCTATTAAGTTCTCTAATGGAATTATAGTCCAATCTCTACCCTCTAATATAATATTATCAACAAAGCCAAACCTTGCTACTTCTGAAGCAAATTCTTCATCTTCTTTTGACTCTATAGGAATGTATATAGCAGTTTCTTTACCTAAATTTTTTGCCTCTTTTAAAAATTCTATGTTGTCATTTTTATTTACTAAGACAATATCAGCATCCAAAGAATGTGAGGCGACTTTAATATTTCCCAATTCTTTAATTTTTTCAATATCTTCTGGATCTGCAACTACTACGGGAATTGATGACTCTAAAGCCATTTTTACAATTTCTTTCTTATCTTCCCAATTATCTCCTGTAACTCTAACCCATCCAAATTTCATATTTTCACCTACTCACAAAATATTAACATTAAAAATAGTCCGTAATGATGATATATATACTTAATATTTTATAATAGATTACAATGTCTCTTTATTATTTCGCTTTCATCTAAGTTTAATTTTTTCATAATTTCGGCAATAACTAAATCTAAGAATATCAATGCCATTTCCTCAAATGCTGTTCCCATTGGTAAGTAATTTGATTTTTTAATAGGCAATTGTATAGTTAAATCTGCAAACTCTATTATAGAGCCACACTCACAGACAATAGCAACAATATTATCATTTATCTTTTTAGCCTTTTTAGCTACTGTTAAAACACTCTCTGTCTTTCCACTACCAGTTATTAAAATTAATAAATCATCCTTTTCATAAGATGGAGTCGTTGTATCACCAACAAAATATGAATTAAAGCCTAGATGCATCAATCTCATTGCAAAAGCTCTTCCTACATATCCACTTCTCCCCACACCAAAAACAAATATCTTCTTTGCATTTATTATTTTATCTATTAATATATTTATTTTATTTTTCCATTCGTCTTCAATATAAAAATTTTTTAATGTATTAATATTTTCCAATATTATCCTAAGTTCATCCAATTTCGACACCTATCGAATTTATTTTCACAAATATATCCAAATTTATTGATTAATATTTTAAAAATAAAAACAAATTTAGTTAATCTCTTAAAAATGGTGGGGGTGCTGGGATTTGAACCCAGGTCCAGGGATTTCTCCTGCCGTGGTCCAGTGCCCTATAGGCATCTGGAGTCCCCGATGATAGACCTGGCTACACCACACCCCCTCATTAACGACACATATAAAAAGTAATAAGGGTATATTTAAACTTTACGGTTTATAGGTTTTAAATATAATGATAAATTTCATTAAAAATTTAAAGATATATTAATTCTCTTTTTATAGTATTCCAATATTAAAAAACTCTGCGACTTAAGATCCATTACTAAGGTTTTCTATTTTTATTTTGTCTGTGGAAAAATTTTCATAGTCATACCGTTTATATATCAGATTTTACTTTTTTATTGTTTGGTTATGATATTTCCCATGTTATGTTAAAATTTATATACTCTGTTTATTAATACTTAAAGAATAAAATTTTGGAACTTAATAAACCCAAACTAATATTATTATAAGGTGTAAATTATGATTTTATTAGACGAAACTACAAGAGCAATAGTTCAAGGAATAACTGGAAAACAGGGTAGTTTTCACACTAAAAAGATGTTAGAATGTGGAACAAAAATTGTTGGTGGAGTTACTCCAGGAAAGGGTGGAATGAATGTTCATGGAGTTCCTGTTTTTGATACTGTTAAAGAGGCCGTTAAAGAAACAGATGCTAATGCATCGGTAATTTTTGTTCCAGCACCCTTTGCTAAGGATGCTGTTTTTGAAGCAATAGATGCAGGATTGGATTTAATTGTTGTTATAACTGAACATATTCCTATTCAGGATACAATGGAATTCGTAAATTATGCAGAAGAATTAGGAGTTAAAATTATTGGCCCTAATACCCCAGGAATAGCCTCTCCAAAAGTAGGAAAGCTTGGAATTATACCAATGGAAGTGTTAAATGTTGGTAATATAGGAATAGTTTCAAGAAGTGGAACTTTAACTTATGAGATTGCACATCAAATAAAAAAGGCAGGTTTAGGAGTATCAACATGTGTAGGAATTGGTGGAGATCCAATAACAGGACTTAGATATAAAGAAGTTTTAGAGTTATTTGAAGAGGATGATGAAACTGAGGCTGTTGTATTAATTGGAGAAATTGGAGGAGGTGCTGAAGAGGAGGCAAGTAAGTTTATAAAAAAGATGAAAAAACCCGTTGTAGGATATATTGCAGGACAGTCTGCCCCAGAAGGTAAAAGAATGGGGCATGCAGGAGCTATAATTGAAAAAGGAAAGGGTACTGCTGAGAGTAAAATGAAGGCCTTAGAAGAGGCAGGAGCTTATGTAGCAAGAAGGATATCAGATATCCCAAAAATACTGTCAGAATTTATAAAATAAGAAGATCAATAAAATCTAAGACTATGCTATAAAAAACTTAATACCTAATAAATGTATAATAGTAATAGATATTATGATAATATAGAAGTTAAATGAAAAACTTTATATTTTATTTTTTAAAATTAATTTTTAACTTTCCCACAT
>JALVUY010000044.1 GCA_027023665.1 Methanocaldococcaceae archaeon | reverse complement strand
TTTTTAATACATCCACATATTAAAACTTTCTTTAAAACTTCTTCTTTCAAATCCATAACCTCACCATTTACATAACCTTACCCAATGGCTTTGCTAATTTTGTAAATATTTGGTTTAAATCATCTGTAACATCTTTTATATATACTAATTCATCATCATCTTTTTCTGATAAATAGAACTTTATTCTATCGTCAATTTCTTCTTTCATTGCATAGTATCTCAATGCCTGAATCATATATGGGCTATGAGATGATATAACAACAGGAATTCCATATTTTACAAGTTTAACAATTACATGAGCATATTTTAACTGCCATTCTGGATGTAAATGAACTTCAGGTTCATCAATAATTAATATCGTTTTATCATTTAAATACCCAGAATTAATTAACATCTGCAAAATACCAAATGATTTAATACCTGTCGCAATATTTATCGATTTAATAATACATTTCTTATCTTTTACTCTTTTAACATACTCAAAATCTGAAGATTCATTAGAATATATTACCTCCCCATTAATAATAGAAATTATGTCTTTGTTTAAATTATATATCCAATTATCCTTCTCAAAATCCTCTATAATTTCTATATTTCTTCCAATTTCTAACTTTTTTATCAAATCTTTCAAATGGAATGGTACAGTTCTTCTTCCATATATTAAACCACTTAGTCCAAATGTGTCTGAATACTTTATAGCATGGTGAATGTGTAATATTATTGGAGATTCGATATATATTGCATCTTTATAAAATAATTCATCTTCGTTTAGTGTTATGCTTATATCTACATCTTTATCTCTATTATTTTTATTATTTTTCATAGAAATATTTAGTATTTCATTTTTTCCATAGAGTATTCTAATAGAGCTACCATTACTAAACTTATTACATATATCTAAATCAAACTCTGAATATATCATTCTTTTAAAAGCTTTTTTTATTATATCCAATTTGTTTTCAGGTTCATCAATTATTGATTTAATTTTACCAATATTATATGCTATGATCATACTCATATGAGCGATTTCTTCAGGAGATATGTTTTCATTATTATTCCCATCTAAATACTCTTTAGATAAATTACATAACTCTTCCATTTTTGGCAATATATTGTATTTTACATAATCTAAATCACATTTTATAACAGCATGTTGAGTTTCTTCTCTAATATCTCTAACTCTTTTAATAATCTCAACATTATTTGTTTTTTTTCTTAATATAAAATACAATCGTGTAATAATATCATAAATTATCCTTAGTTTTTCTTTATCTCCAAGTTCCAAATCTTCCTCATATCTACTTAAGGACTTTATTAAAGAAAATATTAATTTTCCAACAGTACTTTTTCCAGTATCATTTTCACCGGCAATCACTGTCAATCCACCAAATTCTATACATGCATTTTTTATAATTCCAATATTTTCTATTTCTAACGTATAAGTTATTGGCATTTCATAATCCATATATAATCCCCTTTTTTAAGTGATTTATATTATTCAGATTCTGTAGAATTTATGTAATTCATTCTTTAATATTATTTTTATTCATTCTTTTAAAAAAATAAAAAGTAGCATATTTTTGTTTAGATACTTTTTATTCGGAACTTCTAATATATATAGCATATACACCTCAAAAAAAAAATTAATTTTTATTCTTTAAAGCTCTTTTTAGCATTCTTCTATATTTTCCCCATCTATCTTCCAAAGAAAATTTTGGAGGTTTTGGAACTACAGTCTTTTCTCCACATTTTGGGCAAACATCTTTTAAAGTGTATATTCCGCACTTTAGACATTTTTTCATTTTCATCTCTACACCTATTTTACTTATTTCTTACTTTCTTTGTAGTATGTTCCTTCTCCACCTAATTTTTTTATCGTTGATACAGCTTTTTCACAAACCTTCTTTAAAACCTCTTCTCCACTCTTGTAATCTGGAGCTATGACTAAAACTCTATACTTAGGAGCCCCAATGTAAGTTATTTTAACCTCTACATCTTCGTAAGGATTTGCTTTTAATGCAGTAGTTAATGCCTTCTTTATTCTTTTAATTCCATCTGAGGCATAGGATCTCATTTCGATAATACCATTAACTTCTATATTGGTTAATTCAATACTTTCCTTAGCAACTTCATATAAAACATTTTTCCATTCTTCACTAATATCTAAATCATCTAAAACTTCTTTTCCTTCAATAACCATTGTTTCAAATGCATTATATAATTCTCCAAACTCATCCTCTAACAAATATCCTACTTCTTCCCAAGCCTCCTCTAAACTCTTACCCAATTTCTCAGCCGCTCTTTCAAGCATCTTTGAAGCTCTTTGGAATCTCTTCCATTCCTGAACTTTTGCCCTCTTTTGCTGTTCAGTAACTCTTTTTAATGATAAATCAATATGCCCCTTCTTTTCATCGACTCTTAAAACCTTTGCCACCACTCTCTGCCCAACTTTAACGTGATCTCTAATGTTTTTTACCCATCCTGATGTAACTTCAGAGATATGAATCATTCCCTCCTTGCCAGGATACTCTAATAACTCTACAAAGGCTCCATAAGGTTTAACCTCTTTTACAGTTCCTATAACAATATCCCCTTCCTCTGGAAATTCTCTCCTCATAATAAACACCTCATAATATTGATTAAGAAATTGCATTATTAATAATTTAATCAACTTTATTTTAAAGTTTTGGATAATAAAATTTAGTTTTTGCAAATTTCTTAATTTTCTAAGAAATAAATATATGTCAATTAAATATTCATTAGTAACAGAAAAAAAAGAAATATTACTTTAATTACTTTAATATTATACTATATACACTATTTTCTTCCCCAATCGTCATCGAACCTAACGATGTCATCCTCTTCTAAATATTCTCCAACTTGTATTTCAATAACCTCCAAGGGAATCTTCCCAGGATTTTCTAATCTATGTTTTACACCACTTCTAACGAATGTACTCTCTCCACTCCTTACAAAAAATTCTTTTCCATCAATGGTAACTTTTGCCATACCTTTAACAACGATCCAATGTTCACTTCTATGGTAATGTAGTTGATAACTAAGTTTTTTTCCTGGCAATACTGTAATTTTCTTTATTTTATAGAACAGTCCCTCTTCTAAAACTGTATAATATCCCCAAGGTCTATAAACAGTCTTGTGGAATAAAATTCTTTCGTCATTTCTTTCTTTTAATTTTTTATAAACATCTTTAACCTTCTGTGAATGTTCTTTTTTACAAATTAATAAAGCGTCTTTTGTATCAACAACAATCAAATCCTCTACCCCAATTAAAGAAACTATTTTTCCGCCATGAACATTAACTAAATTATTCTTTGAATCTATTACAACATTTTCTCCATATACAATATTTCCATTTTTATCTTTTTCAAATTCTTCATAAAATGCATCAAAACTTCCCAAATCACTCCACTTTATGTTCAATGGAATTACAGCAACTTTATCTGATTTTTCCATAACTCCATAGTCTATTGATATATCTGGAACAATTTTATAAATTTCATCAATATCCTCTAACTTAAATGCTTCATATACTTCTGGACAGTGTTTTTTAACCTCTTCTTCAAAAACATCTGTTCTAAATAAAAACATTCCACTATTCCATAGGTAACCTTTTTTTAGATATTCCTTTGCAGTATCTAAATCAGGTTTTTCTTTAAATTCCTCAACCTTATATCCTATATCTAACTCTTTTCCTGGCTTTATGTAACCATAACCTGTATGAGGCTTGGTAGGTTTTATTCCAAATGTTACTAAATAGTCTTTCGCTATCTTTTCTCCTTTTTTTATTGTCTTTACAAATTCATCTACATTGCCTATTAAGTGATCAGAAGGAAAAACTCCTACAACATCATCACCATATTTTTTAATTTCTTTAACCCCATAGTAAATAGCAGGAAGAGTATTTTTACCAATAGGTTCAACTAAAATGTTTTCTTCATTAAAACTATAACCCAACTTTTCTATTTGTCCCATAACTAAAAATTTATGCTTTTCATTTGTTATTATGTAAATATCTTCTATATTAGACAATCTTAAACATCTTTCAAAGGTCATTTGAAATAGAGATTTTTCAAAAGGTTTAAACTTTATAAATTGTTTTGGGTAGTATTCCCTACTCAAAGGCCATAATCTACTCCCCACTCCTCCAGCTAAAATAATAGATTTCATTTTATCCCCTCAAATCACGTGTAATATTCTAAAATTATTTTACACTTCATACTATTTAAATAATAAAAGTATTTATAGTAATAAATATTATTGTGATGGAAATCCAAATTTTAAATCTAAATTAATCAAAAATTCTTCTTATTAAATCTTAAATATTAATACTAAAATATTA
>JALVUY010000043.1:6776-17565 GCA_027023665.1 Methanocaldococcaceae archaeon | reverse complement strand
TTCCTCTTTATCATTGATAACAGGATAAGCAATTATTTCATTTTTAACCATTTCATCTATTATCTCATCAGTTAATTCATCATTTTCATTTAAAATTTTTATTTCATCAATTAATAACATTAAATCTTCAATTTTTGAATGCTTACATCCTGCAAGTAGATCTAAGGCAGTAATCCAACCCACTAATTTGCCATCTTCTACAACTGGTGCATAATATTTTCCCTCTTTATACAATAATTGAACAACCACTCCACCAATATCATTTGGAGATACAACAATTGGATTTTTGTTCATAACTTCTTTAATTTTCATAATATTCACACTCCTAAAATTTTTTCTAAACATAAATTATTAGAAATATCTATGTGTATGTATCCAAAAAATGTAGATATAGATTTACATTAATAATATCTATTAACACACAAATCGAAAGGCTTAAATAATTGTAAAAAGAAAAAATAGTTATATTCAAAATATTAAAAAACAACTAATTTTTTGGGTGTAATTATGAAAAATGAAGTATTCTACGGAGAAGGTATGAAAATAGTCAAAGAAAAGTATCCTGATTTATATGATGCAATAGTTAAATTAAACGAGGTAGCATATTCTGGAAAAGTTTTAGATTACAAAACTCAGAAGTTAATCGCTATAGCAATTGTTGCCGCAAAATGTGACGAAGCAGCTACAAAAAAACAGATGATAAGTGGAATTAAAGAGTTAGGAATTACAAAAGAAGAAATTATAGATGCTTTAAAGATAGTTTTATTAACAAGTGGTATGCCAGCATTTACAAAAGCTATGAAAATTTTAAATGAAATTAAAAATGAATTATAAATATTATTAGTGTGGGGAAGGGACATTATGAACTATTTTTGTGGAATAAATAGAATGAAAGAGGGCAACGATTTTGAAAAAAAGCACACTCCTTTTATTGAATGTCCAGAAGCTGTTAAAAGTGATGAGTATTTTGAAGTTAAGATTTCTCCAGGAATTCCTCATCCTATGGAAGATGGACACTTTATTCAATGGATTGAGTTATATATGGGAGATATTTATTTAGCAAGGGTAGATTTTACCCAATTTATGAAGCCTGAAGTTAAATTAACAGTAAAAGCTCCTTCAAAAGGGCATGAAAAATTTACTTTAAAAGCCTTGATGAGATGTAACCTACACGGAATATGGGAATATATAAAAGAGATTAAATTAGAATAATTTTTTCAATTTTTTAACGAATTTAGTCAAGTTAAATATAAGTATAATCCAAACCATATATTATATAAAGATCAAACAAAATGGTGATAAAAATGGCAAAATACCAATGTATGTGTGGTTGGATTTATGACGAAGATGTGGGGGAACCTTCTCAAAATATATCTCCCGGAACAAAATTTGAAGAGTTACCAGACACATTTAGATGCCCACGATGTGGATTAGGGAAGAGTGCATTTAGAAAAATAGAGTAGAGTAGTAATAATATTTTGAGACATTTTGGTGATTAATTATGATAACAACAAATCATCCACTATATGAAGCATTAAAAGATATTCAAGACTTTAAATTAAGATTAGTAGAATACTTCAAGGATAAAGATGTTTTTCCTATAAAAAGTAAAGTAGAATTAGCTGAAGCATTACCTTGTGGTTTATCATTGCCTTGCGGAACTATTGAAGCAGGAGAGTTAGTTAAATTATTGACAGACAATGACTTCCCAATAAAAGATGCAGAAGATTTGGCAATGAAATTAGCGAATAAATGCTTAATTGAAAAGAAAAATGAATAAATTAAAATATTAAAATATTTTCATGATGTGAGAACTTTGGGGGTAATAAAATGACTTGGTGGAAGTGTTCAAACTGTGGTTATGTTTTTGAAGCTGAAAAACCTCCAGAAAAATGTCCAAACTGTGGGGAAATATGTACTTTCTATGATGTAACCTGCTATACACCAGAATGTGGATGTCAAGGTTATGACCCTAAATTAGTTGCAAGAAGACCTAATGAAGAAAGTAAAATGTAAATCAGTTAATAAAAAAGGTGAGAATAATGTGTGAAGGAAAAATGCCAGTTATTGGAGAAAAATTCCCTGAAGTAGAAGTTAAAACTACTCATGGAACTATTAAATTACCTGACTACTATGTAGAAAAAGGTAAGTGGTTTGTATTATTTAGCCATCCTGCTGACTTCACTCCAGTTTGTACAACTGAATTCGTTGGGTTCCAAAAGAGATATGATGAATTTAGAAAATTAAATACTGAATTAATTGGTTTAAGTATCGACCAAGTATTCAGCCACCTAAAATGGACTGAGTGGATTAAAGAGAAATTAAATGTAGAAATTGAATTCCCAATTATTGCAGATGACAGAGGAAAATTAGCAGAGAAATTAGGAATGATTAGTCCATACAAAGGAGATAACACAGTCAGAGCAGTATTTGTCGTAGACAACAAAGGAATTATCAGAGCAATAATATACTATCCACAAGAAGTCGGTAGAAACTTAGATGAAATCGTAAGATTGGTTAAAGCATTACAAGTTTCTGATGAGAAAGGAGTAGCAATGCCCGCAAACTGGCCAGAAAATGACATAATTGGGGATAAAGTAA
The DNA here is from genome assembly GCA_027023665.1 of Methanocaldococcaceae archaeon. Taxonomy (GTDB): domain Archaea; phylum AGJL01; class Methanococci; order Methanococcales; family Methanocaldococcaceae; genus Methanocaldococcus. The sequence continues at coordinate 14,964 of JALVUY010000043.1, read as the reverse complement.
TAATTCCTCCAGCGTCATCAATAGAAGAAATTAAGCAAAGAAAAGAATCTTGTGAAAAAGGAGAAATTGAATGCTTAGATTGGTGGTTCTGCTACAAAAAGTTAGAATAAATACATAACTACCTTTATTTTTTTATTCTTAAAATTAGAGGAGTGGTAAAATTCAAGATTAAATATTATATTATATTATATAGATTATTTATATTTTAGGTGAATCAATTATGAAAAAAACTTTAATAAACTTAATAAAGGCATACATTGGAGAGAGTTTAGCAAGAAATAGATATACATGTTATGCCAAAATAGCAAAAAATGAGGGCTATGAAGTTATATCTGACATATTTTTATTCACGGCTGAAAATGAGAGGGAGCATGCTAAATGGCTATATTACTTAATAACTGAATTGAAAAAGAAATACAACATTAATGAAAATTCAATAAAAGTTGATAATGTGGAGGTTCCTATTGTTTTAGGAAATACTGCTGAAAATTTAAAGGCATCAATTGAAGGAGAACATTATGAATATACTGAGATGTATCCAAAGTTTGCAGAAATCGCAGAAAAAGAAGGTTTAAAGGAAATAGCAGATAGATTAAGGGCAATTGCAATAGCAGAAAAGCATCACGAAGAAAGATTTAAAAAATTATTAAAAGAGCTTGAAAACGGAACATTATATAAGAAAGATAATCTTATCGAATGGGTTTGTAAGAAATGTGGCTATGTTCATGTAGGAAATGAACCACCAGAAGAATGTCCTTCATGTTCTCATCCAAGAAAATACTTTATGGTTAAATGCGAAAAATATTAAAGTGGGGGATAAAGATGAAAGTTGCATTTTTAATTTTCTCATATTCAAACAAAGATAAACCTAACATGCCAGTAATGTTCCATACATTGTTATTTGCAAATGAGTTAAAGGAAAAGGGTGATGAAGTTAAAATTATATTAGAAGGGGAGGGGGTTCTGTGGGCAAAGGATTTATTAAATGAGGATCATCCATTAAAAAATCACTTTGAAAAATTAAAAGATGATTTTGTAGTTTGTGAAGCATGTGCAAGTATGTTTAACATTAAAAATGAAATCGAAGGAAAATTAAAGTTAGAGAATGATTTATTTGGACATATAAGTTTAAAGAAATATTTAGATGATGGCTATCAAATCATTGAACTCTAAAACCATTTTTTCTATTTTTATAATAAAATAATACAAAATTTAGCTAAGTGATCCTTATGGTGTTAGAAATAAAGAAAGATATATTTTGGGTAGGAGTTATCGACTGGGAACTTAGAGATTTCCATGGCTATAAAACTCCATATGGTTCAACTTATAACTCATATTTAATAAGAGATGAGAAAAATGTACTAATTGATACTGCAAAAGATTATATGTTTATTGAATTACTATACGGAATTTCAAATGTAATTGATCCAAAAGATATTGATTATATTGTAGTTAATCATGTAGAGAAAGACCACAGCGGTTGTGTAGATAAATTAGTTGAAATTAGCAATGCTACTATTATAACCAACGAAAAAGGGAAGGAGCATTTATCTTTATATTATGACACTGAAGGATGGGACTTTATTATTGTAGATACTGAAGACGAAATAAATATTGGAAACAGAACCTTAAAGTTTATAAGAACTCCTATGCTCCACTGGCCTGATAATATGATAACTTATTGTGTAGAAGATAGGATTTTATTTTCAAATGATGCATTTGGGCAACATATTGCAAGTTCTGAAAGGTTTGATTATGAGATTGGAGAAATCATTTTTGAACATGCAAAAGAGTATTTTGCAAATATTTTAATGCCATATAAAATGCTTATACCTGATGTTATAAAAAATATTAAAAAATTAGATATTGAACTTATTTGTCCATCTCATGGAGTAATATGGAAGGAATACATAAATGAAATACTTAAAAAATATTATGAATGGGCTACTAATAAAATGAAAAATAAAGCTGTTATTGTTTATGATACAATGTATGGTTCCACTCAAAAAATGGCTCATGCAATTGCCGAGGGTTTAATGGAAAAAGGAGTTGAAGTAAAGATTTATAGAGTTTCTGAAACTCCATTGAGTTTAATTATGACTGAAATCTTAGACGCAAAATATGTCCTAATTGGCTCACCTACTGTAAATAGAAATGTATACCCTGAAATAGGTAAATTTTTATCATATATGGCGTGTATAAGACCTTACGATAAAATAGGAGTTGCATTTGGGTCTTATGGATGGATGGAATGTGCTACAGAGAAAATTAAAACATTAATGGATAATTTAGGATATAAGATAGTTGATGATGAATCTCTAAAAGTTAGATTTGCTCCTAAAAAAGAAGATTTAAGGAAATGTTATGAATTTGGTAAAAGATTAGCAGAAGAGGATTTATAATATTTAAAATTAATCTTTTTTTATTTTATTGTTTAATTTTTTTATCTGTATAATTTTTTATACGATTTTTTAGTTACCTATAAATTATGGTGAAAGTATGAAGGTTTTTGGAATCAGTGGAAGTCCAAGATTGCAAGGAACTCATTTTGCAGTAAATTATGCCTTAGAATATTTAAAAGAGAAGGGGGTAGAGGTTAGATACTTCTCTGTTCATAGAAAGAAAATAAATTTTTGCGTTCATTGTGATTATTGTGTAAAGAAAAAAGAGGGTTGTATTCATAAGGATGATATGGAAGAGGTTTATAAAAATCTTATCTGGGCTGATGGAGTTATAATAGGAACTCCTGTTTATCAAGGAAATGTTACTGGGCAGTTAAAGACATTGATGGATAGATGTAGGGCAATTTTAGCTAAAGACCCTAAAATACTAAGAGGTAAAATTGGAATGGGTATTGCTATTGGTGGAGATAGAAACGGAGGGCAAGAAATTGCCTTAAGAACAATACACGACTTTTTTATAATAAATGAGATGATTCCTGTGGGAGGGGGTTCTTTTGGTGCAAACTTAGGAGCTACATTTTGGTCTAAGGACAAAGGAAAAAAAGGGATTGAAGAAGATGAAGAAGGGTTGAGAGTTTTAAGAAAAACACTTAAAAGATTTTATGATGTTTTAAAGGATAAGGTAGGAGAATAAAAGGGGATAATAATGTTAAGAATTGCATGGGGAATTACTGGATGTGGAGACAAACTTCCAGAAGTCGTTGAAATAATGAGAAAATTAAAAAATAAATACAATTTAGATGTAGATGTTTATTTATCAAAAAATGCAAAAATTGTTGTAAAATGGTATAAACTTTGGGAAGTTTTGGAAAATGAGTTTTATGATTTAAGAGTTGAAGTCAATGCTAATGCTCCATTTTTGGTTGGGAAATTGCAAACTGGAAAATACGATTTATTTTTAGTAGCTCCTGCAACAGCAAACACTACAGCAAAAATTGCCTATGGAATTGCAGACACTTTAATAACTAACTCAGTGGCACAAGCAATGAAGGCAAGAGTTCCTGTCTATATATATCCACCAGACAATAAAAAAGGAGAAATAGAAACAATACTTCCAGGAAACAAAAAATTAACATTATACATAAGGGATGTAGATGTTGAAAATGTTGAGAGAATTAGAAGAATGGAAGGAATTGAAGTTTTAGATAAGCCAGAGGATATAGAGAAGGTTATTTTAAAACATATTGAAATGAAAAAGATAATAGAAGAGAAATAAATTTTGTTCTTATATTTTTATTTTTTAATCCTTACACTCATTAATTTAAATGTATAATTATAATTTGAATATCGTTTTTATCAAAAATTTTAATGACTAATTTCGAACCGTTAATGATATTTATTCGGTATTACACTAATAATAATCGTAAGATACATTAAAAGAATGATGGTGATATGCTATGAAAAATTGCATCGCTGCTATACCTGAAATTAAGGAGATGGTTGAAAAGGCAAAGTTAAAAGGTATAGAAACTCCACACACAAGGTTCCCAAATCAATTTCCAAAATGTCCTTATGGATTAAAGGGGGTTTACTGTATATTATGTGCTAACGGTCCTTGTAGAATAACTGAAAAAACACCATATGGAGTTTGTGGAGCTACAGCAGATGTCATTGTAGCAAGAAACCTATGTAGAGCAGTCGCTGCTGGAACTTCTTGTTATGTCCATTGTGCTGAAAATGCCGCAAGAGCATTATTATCTGCTGGAAAAGGAGAAGGTTCTTATGAAATAAGAAATGAGAAAAAATTAAGATTCTTAGCAAAAAAATTGGGCTTTGATGCAAATAAAGATGCTAAGCAGTTGGCTGTTGAAATTGCAGAGTTCATATTAGATGATATGTACAAACCAAGATGGGAAAAGAGTGAATTAGTCCCTAAATTATGTCCAGAAAAGAGATTAGAAGTATTTAAAAAGTTAGATATCCTTCCAGGAGGAGCAAAAGGAGAGATTGTTGATGCATTAACAAAAACCTCAACAAACTTAAACAGCAACCCAATGGATTTGTTAGTTCACTGCCTTAGGTTAGGATTGCACGCAGGATTTACAGGACTTTTAATGACATGCTGGTTAAATGACATATTATTTGGATCTCCAAAAATCACAGTTGTTGAGAATGGTTTCAGTTCAGTCAAACCAAACAATGTAAATATAATGATAACTGGACATCAGCATGCATTAATTCAGCCATTATGTGAGGCGGCAATGGATGAGGAATTAATAAAGATGGCTAAGGAGGCAGGAGCTGATAGTATAAAAATTATTGGGGCAACATGTAACGGGCAAGATATGGAGACAAGAATTGCTCACTTACCAGAGAGTTTCGTCGGATACATAGCAAATAACTTCACAACTGAGCCATTGGTTGCTACTGGATTAATTGATGCTGTTGTTTCAGAATTCAACTGTACATTCCACGGCTTAAAGTTTGTCGCTGAAAAAACCAAAACAAAATTAATCTGTATCGACGATGTGGCATTTGTTGAAGGAGCTGAATACATCCCATGGGAGCCAGAAAATGCCTATGAAAAGGCAAAAGAAATCATTAAAAAGGCAATTGAAGCATTTAAAGAAAGAAAGAACATGGAAAAAGATTACTATGATGAAAAAGTTAAATCAGTCGTTGGTGTTGGAGAAGAATCATTAATTGAATTCTTAGGAGGTAGTGTAAAGCCATTAATTGACTTAATTGCTAATGGAAAGATTAAAGGAGTTGTTGGAGTTGTTGGATGCTCTAACATAGCAAGTGGAGGACATGACAATATAATTGTAACATTAACAAAAGAACTCATCAAGAGAGATATCTTAGTCTTAGCAGGTGGTTGTGTAAATAGCCCATTGAAACACGCTGGCTTATTTGACCCAAAAAGTGCTGAATTGGCAGGAGAAAGTTTAAAAGAAGTTTGTAAATCATTAGGAATTCCTCCTGTCTTAAACTTTGGAGCATGTTTGAGTATTGCAAGAATTGAGCAAGTTGCTGTTGCAATTGCCGAAGAGTTAGGAGTTGATATTCCAGATTTACCAGTTGCTGCATCAGCACCTCAGTGGTTAGAAGAACAGGCATTAGCAGATGCAACCTATGCAGTTGATATGGGCTTTACTGTCCATGTTTCACCAGTTCCATTCGTAACTGGTAGTGAACTGGTAACAAAAGTATTAACCAGCGATGTTGAGAGCTTAACAGGTGGAAGATTAATTCCAGAGCCAAACCCATACAAAGCCGCTGAAATATTAGAAAGTGTAATTATGGAGAAAAGGAAAAAACTCGGAATTTAATCTTTAATATTTTCTTTTATCTTCTAATTAATTAATTTTTATCATGTCAAATATTGAACATCGAAAGTTAAATTTATGGGTGGAATTATGAAAATAAGGGGATTTGAAACTTCAATGATGGGAAGGGATATAGATTTTATTGTCCCAAGTATGACAAGGTTATGCTATTTAAATGAAATATCTCATGCCTTGGCAGGAGTTACTGCTGTTGAGAAGGCATATAATATAACTGTTCCTAATGAAGGTTTATATTTGAGAGAAATAGCAAGATTGGGAGAGATTATTGAAGTTGATGCTATAAAATTAAGTGAATTTATAAATACAAAGGAATTGGAAAACATTGGTAATAAAATAAAGTCAATCTTAGGAAAAAAAGGTAAATATTTAGCAGTTGGTGGAGTTTTACAAAATATAAGTGATAAAAGAAAAGAAAAATTGTTAAATTTGGTAAATAAAGGTTTAAATTTAGTAGATAAGGAATTTATAAACTTAGTAGAGGAAAGAAAGAAGAAAATCTCTCTCCCAGATGTTGAATTAATCGATGCCTATAACTTTGACATAAATAAGGTAGAAACTAATGGATATCCAAAAACAGCCCTCTATGATGGTAAAGTTGTTTATAGTGGAGCATTATCAAGAATGTATAACAAAGGATTAATAAAATCAAAAAATCTTTGGGATGTTCTCTCCGCAAGAGTTATTGAAATAGAACACTCTTTAATGGAAATTAAAAACCTATTAAACAAATTAAAATTAACTTATCCATATATGGAGCCGATTATAAAGGATGGTAAGGCAGTTGGAGAGGCAGTTATAGAAGGAGGAGAGGGAATAGTATATCATAGAGTTGAGTTAATTGGTAGGGAAATTTTAGATTACACAATATTAACGAGTGAGAATTTCAACAAGACATTGTTAGACAGTGTAGATAACGATGAAGGTAAAAGGATAATCCAACTCTGTGAAAGATGCTATTACTTATAAAATTAAATTTAGTAGGGTGATTTTATGGTAGGTTGTGGGCATTGTGGAAAAATTATCAGAAGTATTGAAAAAAAATATTATGATAAATTAAAAGAAAAAAAGATTGCATTAGTTGGAGGGGCTGTTAATTTAGATGATGAAAAGGAAGTAAAAAAAATAAAAGAAATTAGAAAAAATTCGGATATATTAATAGCCGTTGGAAGTTGTGCTGTAAGTGGAGGATTCCAAAGAATGCTAATTGGCTTAGAAAATGGATTTCCTCAAAGATTTGTAAGAATTGGAGATGTAGTTAAGGTAGATTACGCGATAATTGGATGTCCTCCAGATGAAGAAGAGGTTGAAAAGGTAGTTGAAGCTGTTTTAAACAAAGATAAAGAAATTGTTGATTCATACTTAATATTAAAACCTTATGAAATAATTGCTGGAAGGCCAATTATTGATACATATATGAAAGTTAATGAAGTTTTACTAACCTCAAATAAAGAACTATGTTTAGGATGTGACGATGCTCCAATAAATTACGAATTCTGCACTGGTTGTGGGACATGCGTTGCTAAATGTCCTGCAAATGCTTTAACAATTGATGAAAAACCAAAAGTCAATATAAGTAAGTGCATTAAGTGTGGTACTTGTTTCTTTAACTGTATAAGAGTAAAAGAGGCACTACCGAGCGAAGCGAGGTAGTGCATCCTGGGTATTCCAATAGGGCAAAGCCCTATGGGTGTTGGAACTTGCTTCTTCAACTGTATAAGAGTAAGAGGTGAGGTATAATGAAATATCTTTCAGCAAAATCAAAGTTAAATATAGATGCTCAAGATGGTGGTTTCACTACAACATTTTTAGGTTATTGCTTAGAAACTGGAATATTAGATGCAGTCGTTGTTGTAGGTAGTGATAATTGGAAACCTGTCCCATACATAGCAACAAATACTGTAGAATTATTAGAATCTCCAAAGAGTAAATACTCAATCTCTCCAAATAACAAGTTGTTAGAATACGCTACTGAAAATTATGACAAAGTAGGTTTAGTAGGATTACCCTGTCATATATTGGGAGGCTTGCAGTATAGCTTAGAATTAAAAGTAGGATTATTCTGCACTAAAAACTTCTCCTATGATGTGTTAAAAAATATTATAAAAGAGAAGTTTAATGTTAATATAGATGAAGTTGTTAAAATGAACATCTCAAAAGGTAAGTTTATCGTTGAAACTTTAAAAAGGTCTGATTTATCTCATTCTGAAAAAGTAGTCTATGAAATTCCAATAAAAGAGATAGAAAAACTATGTAACTTAGGATGTAGGTTATGTATAGATTTCTCTGCCAAATATGCAGATGTGTCAGTTGGAAGTGTTGGAAGTGAAGATGGATGGAACACCGTAATTGTAAGAAACAAAAAAGTTGAAAATATAATAAATGAAATGATTGAGAGAGATTTAATTGAAGTTAAAGAAACAGTTGATATAAATATGG
>JALVUY010000043.1:0-6766 GCA_027023665.1 Methanocaldococcaceae archaeon | reverse complement strand
AATATCAAAATGAAAAATGAAGAGATAAATAAATGCTCAGCATACTTTGCAGTATGCCCATCTTTATTTTAAATAATTTCTAATTTTTATTTTTAAATGTATCTATATATTTAAATATATGGATATAGCATAAATTTTATAAAACAATATTAATATAATTAGTCTTAAAAAAAATTAAGATTCGTGAAAGAATGGTTAATGTTGAAAGAATTAGTATCTCATTTCCAAAGTATCTTTTAAAAGAGATTGACAAGATTGTTAAGAAGAAAGGCTATTCAAGTAGAAGTGAATTAATAAGAGACGCTGTAAGAAAGTATATTTTAGAAAATGACTTAGATAAAGATGGGTTAATCAGTGGGATTATTACAGTTGTATATACTCCTACAAAAGAGTCAATGGAAAAAATGAGTAAGTTGTATTTTGAATATAATGAGATAGTTAAAACAATAAATCAGTCATATATAACAACATCCTGTGGAAAAAATAAAAAAGTAGAAATTTTTGTTGTTGAGGGAGATGCAGAAAAAATTTATGAATTTTATGAACAAATATCAAAGATTGATAAAAAAATTTACGATAAAATTATAGTATTCTAATTTTTTGGTAATATATGGTAATACTAATTTTTAATTTATTCATAATAATTATATCAAAAATTATGTAAATATAAATACTAATTATCCCTCTTACTCAATTTAAAATTATCAAAAATCTTTTTATATAATGTAAATTAAAGATATAATCAGATGTAAAAGAAATAAAAAATCAAAAAGAAATGGTGAAATCTATGGAATATACTCCAAGACCTACAAAGATGTTCTGTTTCCAATGCCAGGAGGCTGCAAGAAATGAGGGATGTACAGTAGTGGGAGTTTGTGGAAAAAAAGATAATGTAGCAAACCTTCAGGATTTATTAATTTATACTATAAAAGGTTTATGCTACGTATGTAACAAATCCAACTACTTAGATGATGAAGTTATGGAATATATCCCAAAGGCATTATTTGTAACAATAACAAATGTCAATTTTGATGATAAGGATGTTATTGATTATATAAAGAAAGGAGTAGAGTTAAGAGAAAAAGTTATTGAAAAAGCTAATTTAAATAGAGAAGAACTTCCACACTGTGCTACTTGGACTTATAATGATAAGAATGACATAATAAAATTATCAAATATAAAAGAAGTTAGTGTTTTAGCAGAGGATAATGAAGATATAAGGTCTTTAAAAGAACTCATAACTTATGGAATTAAAGGAATTGGGGCTTATTTAAGCCATGCAATGCATCTCGGTTATAACAATGAAGAAATCCACAAATTTATAATTAAAGCATTGGCAAAACTCATTGAATGCAATGATGTAGATGAACTTTTCAATTTAGCAATGGAAACTGGAAAGTATGCAGTAGATACATTGGCATTATTAGATAAGGCACATACTGAAACCTATGGACATCCAGAAATAACAGAAGTTAATTTAGGAGTTAGAGACAGACCAGGAATATTGATTAGTGGGCATGATTTAAAAGATTTAGAGCAGTTATTAGAGCAAACTAAAAATACAGGGGTAGATGTCTATACACACTGTGAGATGTTACCAGCTCACTATTACCCATTTTTTAAGAAATACGACCACTTCGTTGGAAACTACGGAGGTTCATGGCCACACCAAACAGAAGAGTTTGAGAAATTTAACGGTCCAATAGTTATGACAACAAACTGTTTAGTTCCTCCAAAAGATTCCTACAAAGACAGAGTTTATGTTACTAATGAAGTTGGCTATCCAGGATTGAAGAGAATTCCTGTAAAAGAAGATGGGACCAAAGATTTCTCAGAAGTCATTGAACACGCTAAAAAATGCAAACCACCAACACCACTCGAAAATGGTAAGATAGTTGGAGGATTTGCACACAATCAAGTATTGGCATTGGCAGATAAAGTAATTGAGGCGGTTAAAAGCGGAAAGATTAGAAAGTTTGTTGTAATGGCTGGATGTGATGGAAGACACAAGACAAGAGAATACTACACTGAATTTGCTAAGAAGTTACCAAAAGATACGGTAATATTAACATGTGGATGTGCAAAATACAGATTCATTAAGTTAGATTTAGGAGACATTGATGGAATTCCAAGGGTATTGGATGCTGGGCAATGTAATGATAGTTACTCATTAGCAGTAATTGCTCTTAAATTGAAAGAAGTTCTTGGATTAAATGACATAAATGAACTTCCAATAGCCTATAATATCTCATGGTATGAGCAAAAGGCAGTTGCTGTATTATTGGCATTACTCTACTTAGGTGTTAAGAATATAGTATTAGGTCCAACATTACCTGCTTTCTTATCTCCAAATGTAGTGAAAGTTTTAGTTGAGAAGTTTGGAATCTCAACAATCTCAACTGTTGACGAAGATATTAAGAGATTAGTTGGATAAATTTTTAACATTTTTTTAAAAATTTTGAGGAGGTATATTATGATAGAAAAAGTTTATGAATTTAAAAAAGATTCTACAGCAAAGGTTGTTGAAAAAATTGTCAATACCGAGCATGTTCAAATTAACCATATAGTTTTACCAAAAGGAGATCAAATGCCCAAACATTACTCAAACTCATACGTACATTTAATAATCGTTAAGGGAGAAATGACCTTAACCTTAGAGGATCAAGAACCACACAACTATAAAGAAGGAACTATTGTATATGTACCATTTAATGTAAAGATGCTCATTCAAAACTTAAATTCTGATATATTAGAGTTCTTTGTTATAAAAGCACCACACCCAAAGAAATTAAATGCCCCAGAGGAACCTATAAAGTGTGAATAATTTTCTCTCTTTTTTAAATATTTTTTATAAAAGGTGGAATTATGGAGGTAAAAGAATTAATGGAGAAAATAATTTCAAATAAAATAAAACTCTTCTTAATGTGTAAATTTAAATCAATAGAAGAATATAAGAATGAATTATATGAAGATATTGCAAATAGCCAAATGAAGGATGTTGAGACACTTTATGAAAAATACCTTATGTATATTGGAGAAAAACCAAATATAAAAGTTGAATTAGATGGAGACATAAAAGAGATTTTAAAAGAGACTATTGAATTAGAGAAAAAACTTATAAAGGAATGTGGAATGACCTTTGGAATTAGACAGATAACAATACACGCACTTACAAGTGATGAAAGATTCTATTTCTATCTAAAATAAATCCAAAAATTATTTTTTTATTTTTATTTTTTAGATTAAAAACTTTAAGGTGAAATTATGATGATTGATGCCCACACACATTTAGATGTTAGGAGTTTTGAAGATTTGGAGAAAATGGCATTATGTGGAATTGAAACAATAATAACCTGTGCCCATGACCCATACAAAATGAGATCTCCTGATGTCTATTTAGACCACTGGGATAGATTGATTAATTTAGAGGTAAAAAGAGGAAAAATGGCTGGTGTAGATGTCAAAGTAGCTATAGGAGTTCATTCTATGGGTTATCCAAAGAATTGGGATATTTTGATAAAAAAACTTCCAGAATTTTTAGATAATGAAAATGTAGTGGCTATTGGAGAGACTGGATTACATTATTTAACAGAGGATGAAAAAAATCTTTTAAGAGAGCAGTTAATTTTGGCTAAAGATTATAAAATGCCTATAATTGTTCATACACCAGAGAAAAATAAGAAAGAGGCGTTAATTGAGATTTTAAAACTTTTAGATGATGTTAAAATAAAGGATGATTTAGTTATGATTGATCACATAAACAGAGAAACTGTAGAGCTAATAGATAGAGATGTTTTTGTTGGATTAACTGTTCAACCAGTAATGAAACTAACTCACAAAGAAGCGGCTGAGATTATAAAAGATTATGATAAAAAATTTATTTTAAGCAGTGATTTGGGAAGTTTAAAGTCAGATATATATGCATTACCAAGAACTAAGTTGTATATGAAAAAAATATGTGTTGATGAAGAAAAGATAATTAATTCAACATTTAAAAACGCAAAGGAATTTTATGGGTTGTAATTAAAACTAATCCTTTTTTATTTGTAGTTTGTTTTTTTATAATTACAATTTATTTAGTTTTTAAATGAAGAGACCATTTTATAGGTTGATTATTATGAAAGCCACATTCATATATCACAAAGGTAACGAGAGGATGGAAAAATTCTATAAAAATTTATTAAATGAAGTAGATTTTTGTAGGATTTGTGAAGATTGTTATAATTGTAGAGGAGATTGGAGTTTTAAGAATGATGTAAAAAATGTTGTTGTTGAAAATGTTTATGAGGAGTTTGTTGAAGATCCTTATGAATATCTTCCAGATCTTCCAGAGGGAGATGTCTGCATAGCCCAACTACATGAAGATCTATTGTACGAACTACCTTTATTGTTAAAAGAAAAAAATTACAAAGCCTTAATAGTTCCTTCTGAAACCCCACATGATTTATCTCCTGCACTAAGAAGAGATTTAAAAAGAGTTTGTAACGAGCTTAATATTGAGTTCGAAAACCCGAAACCCTTTTGCTCATTAGAAAAAAAAGAAGGAAATAAAATTATAAATGAATTTATTGACTATTTTAGGATAGGAAAGCCAGAATTAACTGTTTATATTGAAAATAACATTATTAAAGATGTTAAAGTTAAAATCTCCGCTCCCTGTGGAGAAACATACTACATAGCCAAGAGATTAAAAGGGATTTCTTTAGACAATTTAAAAGAAGAGATTGCTAATGCTCATCACAACTATCCTTGCTTAGGTAGTATGGAAATAGACAAAGAATTAAATGATACTATTTTACATAAGGCAGGATATATTGCTATTAATAGCGTTGAAAAGGCTATAAGAGAGTTTTTAAGTAAAAATAATAAATAAAATTTTTAAGATATAAATAAGTTTCCTAATGCTAATATAAACAACATTCCCATTAGTGCTAAATGAGCAGAATATATTCCAGTATTTTGAAATTGTGTCTTTAATATGTTACAAATTGTATTACAAATTGTTAAAGGAGTTATTATTTGAAAAGCTATTGCTAAATATCCTAATATATCATTATTTATAAATAGCGTTAGTAAAGTTAATATAAAAGCTATAATTAATGAAACAAAATGGGGCATTAGCCTCATCCCAGTCAATCTAAATGTAGCAAATCCTGAAAGCATAGCTCCAAATATTACAGATAAGGACATTAAAAAGATTATTTTATCCATAATCTCACCCTATTTTAGCATTTTATTCTATTTTTTTAAAGATTACTTTTATACTATCTGGTTGAGTATTATCAACATGTTTTAGAGTTAATTTAAATTTATTACCATTTATTTTTTCATATATATCTGCAAGCAAATAAATAAATGGACATACATAAGGTTCAATTTTCTCTTCTACCATTCTTTTCAAAAATATGTGAAGAGTAGGTTTTATTACATTAAACACTACTTCTTTTCCATTGTCTTCAATTAATAAATCCTCAGATAATCCAAATTCATTAACAAATAAATTTTTAATATCTTCAAAACTCATGTTATCCTTTAATATTCCCTCATCTTTTAGAAAATTAACCATTTCTTTAGAGGCTCTTCTACCTACTACCATACCTCCTGGTCCTAAAACTTCACTAATCGCTTTATTTATTCCATAATATAGTGCTGAAAGAATTATGTTTTCACTTCGATTCATTATTAACTCACCTATATTATTTGTTATGAAATAAATAATTATTTTCTATTTTATCTTCTTTTAAATAGACAATTACAGCCATACAGGTCTAACATTTGGTTTTGATAGATAGTTTAAGAATGTTGGAGCTCCTGCAATTTCAAAGCCATCTTCCAAATTACTTTCATTAATTCCCCTAAACTCTGCACTTAATTCACAAACATATATTTTTACGCCTTTTTTTAGAATATCTCTAACCAAATCTCCTAATTTTGGAAATGCTGGATGCTTAACTTTATCACATTCTCCTTTTAAAGCTAAACTTGCACCATCCATCATTAAGAATATTGTAGGTTTTAAGTTCATTTTTAAGGCAACATCAGCCATCATAAATGTTGCATATGCTTTTTCAGCGTTTCCAGTTCCAGTAGTGTTAATTATAAATAATTCATCAATTTTTGTAATTGCTTTTTCTTCTTTTTCTTTCTTTTCTCCTTTTTTAACTAATATTCTATATGTACCATCTCCTCTATCTTCAACTTTTAATATCTCATTACCCATTCCCTTTAATCCTTCTGTTAAATCAGTTAATGCATTTTTTCCACATATAATTTCTAATACTTCTCCAGTTTTCATTTTTGATAAAATGTCAGAGACCATCATTATTGGTCCTGGACAAGTAGCTCCTACGACATTAATACTTCTATCTGCCTTTATCTCCCCAACATAAATCTTAACGGTATTTCCTTCAACTTCATATTTTAGGTTGTATTTCTTTAATAAGTTTTCAATATCTTTTATTTGTTCATCTCCATCAGTTTCAACTACTAAAATACCTTCTTTTGTGTCACTTAATATCATATCTATTAATAAAGATGGACTTCTCAACCCTTTAACTTTAAATTTTCTTATCATAGTTATCCCCTAATTCGTGTATTTCTTCACACTTGTGTATTATCTATGAACAATCATATATAGTAATTAACTACTATATAAACTTTTTGATTATGGTAGTTTAACAAACATTTGAATATATTATTTAACCATTAAATTTAAAATTAAAAAATCCTTAACTGAAACTAAAAAATTTTAATACTTCAAACTAAA
>JALVUY010000042.1 GCA_027023665.1 Methanocaldococcaceae archaeon | reverse complement strand
TTATATTCCTGTACATTGCTGTCATAATATTAATACTAAAGATATTTTGAGTGAAATTATGAATAAAAGTCTATTTATTGACATTTGCAAGAAACTGTATGATAGAAAGTATGTAGTAGGTAGTGGAGGGAATGTCTCAGTTAGAGAGGGAGACAAAATTTATTTAACACCAACTGGCTCTATTTTAGGGTTTTTAAAAGAAGATGACATTACTGTAATGGATTTAGATGGAAATATTATAAAAGGAAATCCTACATCTGAAAGAAATCTCCATTTAATGATTTATAAAAAAAGAAAAGATATAAATGCTATAATTCATACACATTCCATTATTTCTACTTTTTTATCAATAATAAACAAAGAAATAGAAATATTAACAGCTGATGGAAAAGTGTTTTTAAAGAAAATTGGATATGTTGATTATTACGAGGCAGGGAGTTTAAAACTGGCAGAAGAAACTGCAAAAAGAGATGAAGATGTAATAATATTAAAAAATCATGGTGTAGTTTGCTTAGGAAAGGATTTAATTGATGCCTATGTAAAAGTGGAAACTTTAGAGGAGCAGGCAAAACTAACTTTTTTAAAACTTCTTGTAAATAATCAACAGCAAATAAAAAATATATTATACAAAATAGGCTTAAATGATTTTTTAAAAAATTTATTTTCTAGGAAACCTTTATTTTAAAAAATTTTTTTTAATTATTTAACTCTCTCTAACTCACTAACTATACTCCATATCTGTGTTCTTGTATGAAGTGGCATATTAGGATCGTTACTTATTTCATCTAATATATGAATTGCAGTCGCACTTCTAACAATTGGTTCTTCATCCTCTTTTAAAATAGTCTCTTTAGCCTTTTCTGCAGCTGCTCTAATGTTTCTTGGAACAGTTGTATCATTGATTATCTCATCTAACATTAACGCTACATCTTTTAATATCTCTTCAGGAGTTTTT
This sequence comes from Methanocaldococcaceae archaeon, assembly GCA_027023665.1. Taxonomy (GTDB): domain Archaea; phylum AGJL01; class Methanococci; order Methanococcales; family Methanocaldococcaceae; genus Methanocaldococcus. The sequence continues at coordinate 3,440 of JALVUY010000042.1, read as the reverse complement.
TCCCTTGCCGCACTCCCAAACACCATAACTCTCACCCCACAGTATTAGTTTTTGTTTTTAATATTTTCTAATAGAAATATATAAAAATAGTTTTTAAATAATTTTAGTTTATTGATGATACTATTATTTATTTTAGGAAATATTTAGGCTTATCGGTGATAATGTTATGTGTGGAATTATTGGATATATAGGAGATGAAAAGGCATCAAAGGTATTATTAAATGGTTTAAAAAGATTGGAATATAGGGGATATGATAGTTGTGGAATTGGTGTTATTAACAAAGATATGTTAATTATTAAAAAGGATGTTGGAAAAGTTGATGAAGTATCTAAAAAAGAGGATTTTTTAAGTGTTGAGGGTAATATAGGAGTAGGACATTGTTTGCATCCAGATACTTACATTGTACTTCCAGATGGAAGAATGAAAAAGATTTCTGAAATTGATGATAAAGATGAGGAGGTTTTATCAGTTAATTTTGAAGATTTGAAACTATATAACAAAAAAATCAAAAAGTTTAAACATAAATCACCAAAGGTATTATATAAGATAAAAACACCTTTTTCTGAACTTATCACAACTGGAGAACATAAACTGTTTGTTGTAGAAAATGGAAAGATAGTTGAGAAATGTGTTGAGGATTTGAATGGAAGTGAGTTAATTGGTATAGTAAGGAAGTTAAATTATAATTTTAATGATAAAGTTGAATTTAAGGATGTTATAAATCCAATTAAATTCCCAAAAACCCCTACTCCCGAATTAATGCAGATTATTGGTTATATTATTGGAGACGGATATTTTCCTTCAAATAGAATGTTGAGATTAAAAGATGAAAGAAAAGATGTCTTGGAATATTACAATAAACTATTTAAAAATGTTTTTAACTTAGAAGGAAATATCAAAAAAGATAATGGTTATTACATATTGGAGATAAACAGCAAATACTTGGTTGATTGGTTTAAAGAGAATATTCCAGAGTTGTTTAATAAAAGAACTCCAGAATTTGTATTTAGATTAAATAATGATTTAGTAGCATCATATTTAAGGGGAATATTTGATGCAGAAGGTTATATAGGAGTTGATGCTAAGCAAATTGGTATAGGAATGACTTCTGAATGTCTTATAAAAGAAATTCAGTTCTTGTTGTTGAGATTTGGAATTTTAGCATCATATTTAAAAATAGAGAGAGAAGAGAAAAATTGGAATGATTTCCATAAACTTCTTATAAGTGATAAAAAATCCTTTGAATTATTTAAGAAATACATTGGCTTTACTGCAAAGGACAAAATGGAGAAATTAATTAATATATTAAACAAAATGAAAGGACTTAACTTTAGATATATTTCAGTTCCAATGACTAAAAAAGAAATAATAGAATTTGTAGGCGTTTCATTAAAAACAATAAAAAATGAAGATAACTATTGCACTGATTACACAATAGAAAAGATTATTAAAGAATTAAATAGTAGAGGATTATATTACAAAGCAAACTACCTAAAAAAATTTTTAAATGGAGATGTAGTTTGGTCAAAATTTGAGATTGAAAAGATTGAATCAGATGTTGAGTATGTTTATGATTTAGAGGTTGAAGATTATCACAACTTTATTGGAAACCTAATAATTAATCATAATTCGAGATGGGCAACGCATGGTAATGTAAGCAAAGAAAACGCTCATCCACACACTGATTGCAATGATGAAATAGCAGTGGTTCATAATGGAATAATTTCTAACTATAAAGTATTAAAGGAGGAGTTAATTAAAAAAGGGCATAAGTTTAAATCAGATACAGATACAGAGGTTATTTCTCATTTAATTGAAGAAGAATTAAAGAAATTTGAATATATAAATGAAGAAAATTACATAAAAGCTGTTAAAAATGCGATTAAAAAATTAAAAGGAACTTATGCATTAGCCATAATAAATAAAAACTTTCCAAACCTATTAATTGGAGCAAGAAATGAAAGTCCCCTAATTTTAGGAGTTGGAAATAATAGTTATTATTTAGGTAGCGATGTTACAGCATTTTTAGATTATACAAATAAGGCGATCCCATTAGAAGATGGCGATATTGTTATAATTAAAAAAGAAAATGATAATTATAAAGTTGTTATAGAGAATGATGGAAAAATTGTAAAAAGAGATATAATAAAAATTGATTGGGATATAAGCTCTGCTGAAAAGATGGGATATCCTCACTTTATGTTAAAGGAGATTATGGAACAGCCAGAAGTTTTAAAAATCTCTGCTAAAATATCTGATGAAGAAATTAAAAAATTGGCAGAGTGGATAAAAGATTATGAAAGGGTTTATTTTGTGGCTATGGGTACTTCTTTACATGCGGCAATGGTTGCTGAGTATCTATTTTCAAAGTTAGGAAAAGTTGTTATTGCCTGTGATGCATCAGAGTTTTTAAATAAAGGGGTGGTAGATGAAAAAACATTGGTTATAGGAATTACTCAAAGTGGAGAAACTTATGATACTTTAAAGGCTTTGAGGTTTGCTAAGAAAAATAAAGCTAAAACAGGAGTTATAGTAAATGTTATTGGAAGTTCTGCAACAAGAGAGGCGGATATAACCATTATGATGGGTGCAGGAATTGAGATTGCAGTATGTGCTACTAAAACTTACACTTCTCAATTAATGATAATTTACAGACTGTTTATAGAGTATGGAAAACTTATTGGTAGGGATATGAGTAAATATGAAAAAGAAATCAATAAAATCCCTGAGTATGTAAGAGAGGTTTTAAATAAAAAAGATATAATTAAAAATATTTCTCAAAATCTAAAGGTAAATAACTACATATTTATATCTAAGGGGATAAATATTGTTAGTGCATTGGAAGGAGCTTTGAAGTTTAAAGAAATTACCTACTTACATGCAGAGGGTATGAGTGGAGGTATGTTAAAGCATGGGACAATATCACTAATAGATGAAAATATGGATACAATAGCAATAGTGCCACCAAGAAGTTCCTCAGTGTATGAGTCATTATTATCAAATATTGAAGAAGTTTTAGCAAGAGGAGGAAAGGTAGTGGCTATAACTCCAATTGAAATTGAGGAGGTAGAAAATATATTAGTTCCAGAAGTTATTGAAGAGATTTCTCCAATTGTATATGCTCCTGCATTTCAATTGTTAGCATACTATAAAGCCGTAGAACTTGGAAGAGATGTTGATAAACCAAGAGGCTTAGCTAAGAGTGTTACAGTTGAATAATTAGTTGAATAATTATTTATTCAATTCATAATTTTTAATGTCGTTTTAGTTAAGTTTTTGTTACAATAACTAAGGTTTGCAATATTTCTTTTTTAATTTTAAATAATAAAAATTAATACTTAACCTTAGAATTTTTCAATTTTAGTATGAATTATTAATAAAAATTTATTATTTTTATTAGTTTATATTAAAATTTTATAGATTTTTAATATTATAATAA
>JALVUY010000041.1 GCA_027023665.1 Methanocaldococcaceae archaeon | reverse complement strand
AGATAAATCTTAAAGATGTTGAAAATATTGCAAAAGAAATGATTGAAGGAGGTTGTTGTGGAATTTCTATTTTAACTGAACCAAAATACTTTAATGGAAGTTATTATAATTTAATAGTCGCGAGAAAATTTGATATTCCAATATTGATGAAAGATTTTATTGTTGATTTTTATCAGATAGACATTGCCAGTGAAATAGGAGCTAATGCAGTTTTATTAATAGTTTCTGTTTTAGGAGAAGATATTGGAGAATTCTTAGATTATGCTAAGGAGAATGACTTAGAGTGTTTAGTTGAGACACATAATGAGGAAGAAATAGATATTGCCTTAGATGCAGGGGCTAAGATAATAGGGATAAACAATAGAGATTTAAAAACATTGAAAATAGATTTAACTAACACAGAAAAATTAGCCCCATTAATTCCAAACAATAAAATAAAAGTTGGAGAGAGTGGAATATATACTAAAGAAGATTTAAACTATATATTAAAATTTGTAGATTCTGCACTAATTGGCTCTTCTATAATGGAGAGTGAGAATATTAAAGAAAAGGTTAATGAATTAGTTAAAAAATAAAAAATAACTTATTTTACACCAAAGCATCTATTTAATTTATCATAAAAACTCTGTCCTTTTACAAAATATGCGTAACTATCTGATTTTTTAAATATTAATTCATCATCTCTATTTATTTCATATTCAACACTACCATCTATTACCAATAGAGCGGGTTTATCTAATTTAAGTTTTAATTTAATTTTGTCTGAACTTGGAACTACTAAAGGTCGAGAAGATAGTTTATAAGGGCATATTGGGGTTATTATAAAGCAATCTACATTTGGAACCACTATTGGTCCTCCAGCACTTAGTGAATAGGCAGTTGATCCAGTTGGCGTTGAGATAATTATTCCATCTGCCCTAACATTTTCTATAAGTTTATCATTGATATATAATTCAAACTCTAAAATTTTTGCTGGATTTTTGGTAATAACCACCATCTCATTTAAGGCAGAAGGCGTTTCAATAACTTTATTATCTTTTATAATTTCACATTTTAATTTACTTCTTTTTTCTATATCATAATCTCCAGAAATTACTTTATTAATAACTTTAAAAATTTCATCTTTACTAAATTCAGATAAAAATCCAACTTTTCCCATATTTACTGCTATTATTGGAACTACTTCACCATTCACCAATCTCGATGCTCTCAATATAGTTCCATCTCCCCCTATTGCTATAATGTGAGACATTTTTTGAATATTAAAAGGTTCTCCTCCAACTATATCTTTCAAAAATGGCTCAACGCAGTAAGGAATATTTTTGTTTTTTAAATACTCACAAACTTTTATAGCCAATTCAATTGCCTCTTTTTTATCTTCTCTAACTACTATCCCAAATCTTATTGGCTTTATAACCCACTTATTTCCAAAAAGAGATATTAACTTTTTATGTAAATATTTATTACTAACAATTAAAGAAGTTTTTTCCATCAAATCTAACTTTATATTTAACTCTTTCCCATTTTTGTTAGTTATTACAGCATTTCCTTCCTTACATATTACATAAGCTCCTGCAATATCACATAGTCGAGAGTTTTCATTAACATTTATATAGGCATCTAATGCACCACTAACAACATAACACATTTCTAAGGCAGTTGAGCCAAATAATCTAATCCTCCTAACTTTTCCCTCTTTTAAGAATTCTAAAAGGTCATTAGATAACCCATAAACAAATAGTCCAACTGATGCCTCACTTAAACTCTTTATATTATTAGTTTTGATCCTTATTTTTTCTTTGTCCTTCTCTAAGAAACTACCATATCCTTTAATTCCATAGTATATATTTCCAGTGGCTAAATTTTTTACAATTCCGATATATAAGTCGTTTATACTATAGTTGTTTGCTATAAACTTTTTAATCCATTTTAAATCGTTAATATTCTCTCTAATTGATTTTTTATCTTCACTTCTAATTTTTGCAACGGCAATAGATGTTGAATAAATAGGAATAGATTTCAAAGCGTTGTATGTTCCATCTATTGGATCTAATATAAATATATGATCCAAATCATTGCCAACTACCTTTAAACCAATCTCTTCACTTATTAAAATGCCCCCTCCATACTTTTCTAATATATTTATAGCTATATCCTCAGCAATAAGATCTATTCTCTTAGTAGGTGTTCCATCTGCGCCTATTTTTACTATTTCCTCAGCCTTTTCCCAACCAATTAATGGCTTTATCTTTTTGTCAATCTCTTCAATAACTTTCATAGCAATTTTAAAACCTTCCATAAATATCACACAAAAAATTATAAATAAATATTAAATTAAATAATAAATAAAAATCTCTAATTTTATTCACTTTAATTTTTACTACAAAACATTAATAAGGTGAAACTATGGCAATTAGAGTTAGTGATTTATTAGACAAACCGATCTATACTACATCAGCAGTATATGTTGGAAAAGTTTATGATGTGATGATTGATTTAACCAAAGGTGCAATTAGCGGTTTAATAGTTTCTGATATTCAAAGTGGATGTTTAAAAGATTATGTTAAAGATCCTTCAAAGAAAGTTGTTTTACCATTTAACTTAATCACAGCTATTGGAAATATAATATTAGTTAAACCTCCTGCAGAAGCAAACTATGGATTTTTAAAGAAATAAATAATTATTTATATATGTAAAAGTCCTAACTATATAATTATAAAGAAAATAAAATAAATAATAAATTTAATTAAGAAAATTAATAATAATTAATTAAAATATACAAATAATATAATATTTAAAATAACTATTAAGTAGTGAAGATTATGCCAAGAAGAAAGGTAGATAAACTACATATAAAAGTCTATTTCGAAGGAAATTCAATAGAAGGTGAGTTTGATTTTGATGCTGTTACTCATTTAAAAAATGGACTATTAAAATATCTATGGACTGGAAAAAGAGACCCGATAATTATTTGGAATATGGATAGTAAATCATTTGCCATTATAGACCCATCAAGAGTTTGTGCTGTGGAGATACATGGTTCATTAATGTTCTTAGATGATATTCCTGAAAAGAAATTAGAAATGAGGTCATTTAGTGAGAGAGATTAACTTGGACATTCACAGAAGTAAATATTTTATTATTGAAAATATCAAATCTTAATACTATAATATTAATAAAACCATAAGTAGAATCAAAAAAGGTGATAACTTGAAAAAAGTAAAAACTGGAATTCCAGGGATGGATGAAATTTTACATGGAGGAATACCAGAGAGGAATGTTGTATTATTATCGGGAGGTCCAGGAACTGGGAAGTCAATATTCTGCCAACAATTTTTATACAAGGGAGTAGTAGATTACAACGAACCAGGAGTTTTAGTAGCATTAGAGGAACATCCTGTCCAAATTAGAGAAAATATGAAGCAGTTTGGATGGGATGTTAGAAAGTTAGAAGAAGAGGGGAAATTTGCTATAATAGATGCTTTCACCTATGGAATTGGAAGTGCCGCAAAGAGAGAGAAGTATGTTGTAAATGACCCTAACGATGAGAGAGAATTGGTAGATGTTTTAAAAACGGCAATAAATGATATTGGGGCTAAGAGAATTGGAATAGATTCTGTTACTACATTATACTTAACTAAGCCAATGATGGCTAGGAAAACTGTGTTCTTATTAAAGAGAGTTATTGCTGGTTTGGGTTGCACTGCAATATTTACTTCTCAAATATCAGTTGGAGAGAGAGGTTTTGGAGGGCCAGGAGTAGAGCATGCAGTAGATGGAATTATAAGATTAGATTTAGATGAAATTAATGGAGAACTAAAAAGAAGTCTAATTGTATGGAAAATGAGAGGAACAAGCCATTCATTAAAGAGACATCCATTTGAAATAACAGATAATGGAATTATTGTATATGCTGACAAAGTTTTAAAACTTAGATAAGTTATCTATTCAATTATTTTTATTTTTGATCAAAAATTTTATATAGAACTTTAACGGTATATTTTATATGTAGATAATAAAAATTAAAGTGGGGGATAAATATGATTCCATTGGTGCCAACATCAAGAACAGAAATAGACAAATTAGAGCATGTTCTAATTTTAGGTACTCTTTTTAGACCAGAAATTTTAGATTTAATAAAGGATCCTGTTGAAAAAGTTACATGGGTAGATTCTTTAGCAATTGCCGCTGGAGCCTTAGCAAGAGAAAAGGCAGGTTACACAATAAGAGAAATTGCTGATGAGTTGGGAAGAACTGAACAAACAATTAGAAAGCACTTAAAAGGAGAAACTAAGGCAGGTAAATTAGTAATAGAAACCTATGAAATGTTAAAGAGAGGAGAATTGAACATTGAAGAAGTTGAGAAATTCTTAGAGGCTGTTGTAAGAAAAGAAGACATAGA
>JALVUY010000040.1 GCA_027023665.1 Methanocaldococcaceae archaeon | reverse complement strand
AATGAAGATGAGTTAAAAAAAAACATGATGTAAATGATGATATAGAAGATTCTGAAGGTTCAGAGAGTAATAATGAAAATAATGAAAATAACAATGATAATGATAATGGAGAATTTGAAGAAACTTTTAACATAGATTACAACACTAAAATTAATCCAAATATAATAAAATTTAAAGTTAGAGATAACATTTACAGATATGGCTCTGGAAGACATATAAAAAGTTACAGTAAGAGAGGAAGATATATTAAATTTAAATATCCAAAAGAAAAAGTTACAGATATTGCATTTGACGCTACATTTAGAAGAGCCGCTATAAAACAGAAAGAGAGAAGAGAAAAATCTAAGAAAAAATTGGCTATATATTTAGAGAAAGAGGATTTAATGGAAAAGGTCAGACAGAAAAAGATTTCATCATATATATTATTTGTTGTTGATGCCAGTGGCTCTATGGGAGCATTGAGAAGAATGGAGGCGGCAAAAGGGGCAATAGTGTCTTTACTTTTAGATGCCTATCAAAAGAGAAATAAAATAGGAATGATTGCATTTAGAAATAATAAGGCAGAATTGATTTTACCATTTACTTCTTCTGTGGAACTTGGAGAAAAACTATTAAAGGATCTCCCTACTGGTGGAAAAACCCCATTAGCTGATGCTTTTGTTAAGAGTTATGAAGTTTTTGATAGAGAGCTAAGAAAAAATCCAAATATTATTCCAATTATGATAGTAATAAGTGACTTTAAGCCAAATGTTGCTATAAGTAAAGATTACATTAAAGAAGTTTTTGATGTTTGTGAAAAAATTGCTGAAAGAGAAATTAATGTTGTATTAATAGATACTGAACCACAGTCATTTATAAAAATTGGTATTGGTAAAGAACTTGCAGATAGATTTGGCTTTAAATATTACAAAATAGATGATTTAAGTAAAGATACAATAGTAAATATATGTAAAGATCTTTTAAATTAAAAATTACCCTTTATAAATTCCATTTATTACCATAAGTTCCTCAAAAGGTACTTTTAAAGTATCTACTTTTTTAACATAAAAACCAAGAGATTTTAATTTATCAACTGTTTCTTTTTCACCAGTTAATGAACTTTGAAGTATTTGGACAACTCCATTTTTCTTTATGTAATTTGGCAATTCATCAATAAATCTATCTAAAATTTCTCTTCCACTTTTTCCTCCATCAAATGCATAATTTAAATAACTGTCTATCTTATCATCTTCGGATGTTGGTAAATATGGAGGATTAAAAATTATTACATCAAACTTTCCTTTGACATTTTCAAATAAATCACTTTTAAAAACTATAATATCAACATTATTTAGTTTAGCATTTTCTTTTGCTATTTCTATGGCGTAAGGATTTATATCAACGCCAACAACTTTTTTAGCCCCTCTTTTTGCACAGGCTATAGATATCAATCCAGTGCCTACTCCAATCTCTAAAACTTCCTTATTTTTAACATCTACAAGATTTTTTAATAGTAAAATGGAATCTTCAGATGGTTCATAAACTTCTGGATGTAGTTTTATTTTAATTCCTTCTATATTTACGATCATCTTCTCCTACCCTGAATTTCTCCATTTATTACCTTTTTACAAACATCTACAATTTCTCTTATATTATAAATTTTTATATCTGCCGTTTCAAAGGCTTTTTTTGACACATTTCCATTTTGTAATGTTACCACTGCCAAATCACTCTCAATCATCGCTGGAACATCATTAGCCCCATCTCCAACCATTATTGTAAAGTATCCTTCTTTTTTTAAATTTACTATTAAATCTCTTTTTTGTTTCTGATGAGCCTCTGCCATAATGTATTTTTCATCAACTCCCGTAATTTCAGCCAATTTTTTTAAAAAACCTTTCCTATCTCCTGAGGCAATAAATACTTTAATACCCATTTCTTTTAATTTTTTAATAGTATCTTTAACTTCCTTAAACAAACATCCAGCAGTTGCTATTGTATATTCTACCTCTCCAAGATATGTATCAATTATTAGAGCACTACCATATCCTGTCTCTATATCATATTTTTTTAAAATGTTTAATGGTTCCTGCAAATCTTTAACTTTGGTTTTTCTATCTTTGTAAATTCCTTCTTTATTTATTGGAGGATTACAATAGGATATTCCAATATCAACCTCTTTCAATAAATCAGAGATTAACATTTCTGGATCTCTGTTATCTACTACTTTTAAAGGATCCTCTTTAATTATAACCAATACTCTACCTTTTTTTTCATCTACAATATCTACAGTTTGGACATTACATATAAATTTATTTTTTCTCAAATCTTTAATAACTCTCATAATTTTTACAAGAGTTCCAGCACTATCGAAAACAACTGCCACTTTCATAATAATCCCATTTATATAACCTTCATAATAATTATCTATAATATAAATATGTAATTAAAGGTATAAATAAAAAAGTGTGATAGTATGAGAAAAAGGATAGTATTAATAATAACCACCATAATATTAACAGTGATGTTTTCAATGTGTATTTATAAAGAAGAGGGGAGTTATATGGAAAATAAAACTATAAATGGAAAAGTTTTAATGGTTATAGCTCCAAAAGATTTTAGGGATGAAGAACTTTTTGAGCCAATGGCTGTATTTGAATCCCATGGATTAAAGGTCGATATAGTTTCTACTAAAAAGGGAGAATGTGTTGGAATGTTAGGTAGTAAAGTAGAGGTTGAAAAGACTGTTTATGATATAAATAATGTAAATGATTACGATGCGATAGTTATAGTAGGGGGAATAGGTTCAAAGGAATACTTATGGAACAATACAAAGTTGATAGAATTAGTTAAAGAATTTTATGATAAAGATAAGGTAGTAGCAGCAATATGTTTATCTCCTGTAGTTTTAGCAAGAGCAGGAGTTTTAAAAGGTAAAAATGCAACTGTATTTCCTGCACCAGAGGCTATAGAGGAGTTAAAAAAATATGGGGCTATTTATGAAGATAAGGGGGTAGTTGTTGATGGAAATGTAATAACTGCAAAATCTCCAGATTATGCAAGATTGTTTGGTTTGGAAGTTTTAAAAGCTATAGAAAAAGAAAAGAATAAAAATAAATAATTACAAATTAATTATAAATTAATAGTGTTTACTCTTGAGATTGGGCCTCTGTAACATTTTCTTCAGTTTCTTCTTTTTCTTTTATATATCCTTCATTTTCTTCTTTTTTAGCTAAGGATAAAACTTCAGATTTGTATATAATAACATTCTTTATTGGGAATATCTTCTTACACTCTTCTCTTATTTTCTCAGCCATTTCTCCAAACAACATTGCCTGAACATACATTGGGAATGTTTTTTCCTTAGCCATATTTCTTATAATTTCTTCCATTTTCTTTCTGATATCTGATTTTTGTCTGGTATTTGCCCTATATGCTGTCAAAACCATAGCCTTTGTTCTAATTTTGTATCCATCCTGTGTGGTTACATCAAGGATAGCATCAATTCTACTTCTTCTCCTTCTAATTTGTGATTTCATATACTCTCTTGTAGTATCATGTCCATAAAATTGTGCTATTGCCTTGTTTCCAGTAACTCCAAAGATTTTGAAATATACTCTATGCATGTGCTTTGTAGGATCCCCAGTTAAGTCTCTTAAACAGGTTTCTGCTACTCTACCTAAAACTAAGCTTGGATCGTTTGCTGGGGTATATCCAATAAAAACTCCACCAAACTCTGGAGTTGCATAAATTTCATACCATACTTTTTCTTTCCACTTATCTCTCACTTTTCTTACTTTTCTTCTTGATCTTGCAGTTCTTGCAACAGCCATTTTTTCACCTTAAAAATTTAATTATTATTTTTTATTCTTCTCTATAGAACTCAGATAAGTCAATATAATTCCTTACAGGTTTTACAACTTCCCCATACAACCTTTTTATATCTTTAGCCTTTGCTTTTTTAGGAAAACCTTTCTCAGCTTTTATTTTCTTTAGTTTAAAGAATCCATCGTTTATTTTATAAACTTTATCTACTTCAAATTCGAAATCGTTTGGAACATAAATATATATTCCATAAGTTTTACTTTTATCATTTATTGAAATTCCTAATTTTTTAGGAATAGATAAGGATTTACCCCAAATATATTTAATATCTCTACCCAATGCAGATTTTACAGGTTCAGGAGTTTCGATTTTAGTTATTTCAATATCTTCTCCATCAATATTTATAATGTTACCAACTTTATAGGTTTCATCTTCTGGAATATTGATTACCTTAGACTCTGAAATATCATATCTGCTGATAATTAATTTTACCTGGTTTAATTTAACTTTATCAATAACTTCTCTAACAGTTCCACAGTTTGGACATTTAACTAAATAATAGGCAGATTTATCATAAATTTTCTTTTTTAATACTTCCATCTCTTCACATCCACAATTCTCGCAAACCATATATATTTTTTCAGGCATTTTTAAAAACCTCTCTCAATTTATTTTTTTCTTCTCCTTCTTCTTCTCTTATCTTTTGGCTGAATTATTATTCTATATTTTGGATTTGCTGCTCTCTCTAAGAATTCTTCATATGTAAATGGTAAGTTAGTGTCATCAGATATAACTCCCTTATTTTTGAGGAACTCTCTTGTTAGCAAGTAATAAATTAATGCTACAGCCTTTTTACCTTTATTGTTTGTTGGAATAACTAAGTCTATGAATGAAGTTAAGTGTTCAGTATCACATAAACTAACTATTGGAACTCCTATTTCTGTAGCCTCTTTCAAAGCCTGTCTATCAACTCTTGGATCACTGATAAATACAACTTCAGGCTCTATAAAGCCTTTGTATGAAGGGTTTGTTAAAGTTCCAGGAACAAATCTTCCTGCAATAGTTCTAACTCCCGTGTATTTACCAAATTCTTCTAATGGACCCATTGTATAAACTCTTCTTGAAACAGCCAATATATCCTCTGGCTCATATCTTGCTAAAAATTTAGCGGCAATTCTTAATCTTTCATCTGTTTTTCTAACATCTAAAACATACAATCCATCACTTCTAACTCTATATATAAATTTCTCCATATCCTTTGTTTTTTGCTGAGTACCTATGTGAATTCCTGAAGCTAAGTATGTATCTAATGGTACTAACAGCTCTTCACTCATATTTTCCACCCTCAAAATAGTGGTTTTTATTTATTTAAAGATTCGGGGCTTTAAAAATTAGTAGTTGTTATCCCCAAAATGTTTAAAAATTGATTAATAAAGGGGGTATATAAAATTTTCTTACTATATCATTTATTTATAGTTTCATGAATATTATTGTCGTGTAAATAATTTACTTACCTCTTCTACCGTGTGCTCTTATACTTGGTCTTACCTTTTCAGCACCAATTCCCTTATTTCTTAATCCTCTACCTTTCTTACCTGCTGATGTTAAACCTCTAAATGCTCTTCCTCTGTGTTTTCCAGAGCATAACCAGTTGAGTTGAGGATCTGCCTGAATAACTGGGTGATATGGGTCTACAAGTATAACCTCATACCACTTATATTTTCCATCTTCTCCTACCCAGTAACTGTTTAAAACTTCCATGTTTGGATATTTTCTTGCTGCTCTCTCTTCGGCAATTCTTTGAATTGATTTACCCATTGTTATTTTGTTAACCCCTAATGTTGCTGGCTTTTTTGAATTCTTTGGTCTTGGTTTTCTTAACCCTCCTCTTCTAACTCTCACTCTAACAACGATAATTCCCTGTTTAGGTTTGTATCCTAAAGCTCTTGCTCTATCTAATCTTGTAGGTCTTTCTATTCTAACTACTGCAGGCTCTCTTCTCCACTGTTGCAATCTTTCCCATAATAACTGCCTAACATATGTATCTTTTGGTCTTTTCCACGCTTCTCTTATATATTTATATATTCCCATACTATCCCTCTCTTAAGGGTTCAGCATTTCGCCACATCCCCTTTTTTTGTATATAAAACTTTTAGAGTTATTAACTAATAATAACTATTATATTAACTTAACGGTTTAATAGTGGGTGATTATTGTACTTAAATAAATCTTCATTTTTTAAAAATTTATTTAATGAAAAGATTTTTATAGTAATTCCATAATTAATTTAATTTTGGTTATATTTAAAGTCTTATGAGGTGATTTTTAATGGAAATTCCCCAACAAATTCAAGCTCAATTAATGCAATTACAACAATTACAGCAACAATTACAAATGATTATGTTACAAAAACAAAATGTTGAATCCGAATTAAATGAATGTAAAAAAGCATTGGAAGAATTAGAAAAATCCACAAGTGAGGAGGTATATAAGTTAGTGGGAGGATTATTTGTAAAAAGAAAAAAAGATGATGTTAAAAAAGAGTTAGAAGAGAAAATAGAAACTTTAGAACTAAGAGTAAAAACTTTAGAAAAACAGGCTGAAAAATTACAAACAAGATTAAAAGAATTACAAGAAAAATTACAAAAAATGATTCCTACTGCTCAATAACCATAGGGGGCCCTACCCCCTATTGGTATACCTCCGTAAGTTTGTTTTTTATTTATACTTAGTTCGTTTTAAATTCATCACAATATTACTATTTCTTTATAAATTTATATATTTAAATACACAAAATTATAAAAATATAAAATAGAAATTATTCTGTTGGAGGGATATTGTTGATAAATCTCATACCACATCTTCTACCTCTTCCTCTACCTAATCCCCTCCCTCCAGGATCTATTCTATGAATATAAATACTTGGAGCGTTGCAATAAGGACAAAAGTCAGGTTTTGGAACACCATAAGGAACTTCTATAATTTTATTACATTTAGCACAAATAAATCTTTTCATTTCCATTATATCCCTTATTTATTTTGATTTTCTAAATCTTTTAATCTTCTCTTTAGTTCTGCAATTTCATCCTCTATTAATGCTTTTTCTTCTTCTAATTCTTTTAATCTGTCTAATAAGTAATTTCTGTCTGTAGTGGTAGTTACAGGTGTATCTATGTATGGCATTCTATATAAATCCCATGCATGAACTATTCTTCCACTGTCATCAACATAAAATGCATGTGGTCCAAATCCACATCTGCATGGTCCTATGTATCTGTATCTTCCAACAGTTGCTGGGAAGTATCTCCAGAAGAATCTTCTTCCAAACCCTCTTCCGAATCCAAACATAGTTATCACCCTTTTTTATTTTTCAATATATCACATATGCGTAATAATATATAAATTTTTTGGTTTTGTTTATATTTGTGACATAATTATAAACAACCAAAAATATAATTAAAAAATAAACAAAGAAAATCTAACAAAAATAAAAGAGTTTTAAAGGAACAATTTATAAGTCAATTGGCTCTCCAATCATTGGAACTATAACCTCTACCCCCAAAGCCTCTGCCTTTTTAACAAACTCATTAACATCAACTTCAATTAATGGAAATGTGTTGTAATGCATTGGAATAACTATTTCAGGATATAGCAATTCAATAGCCACTAATGCCTCATCAATTCCCATTGTGTATCTTCCACCTATTGGAAGTAATGCAATTTTTGGAGCATATATTTCTCCAATTAGTTCCATATCACCAAATACTCCAGTATCTCCTGCGTGATATACTCTATCGTTTATAATGTAACCAGCAGCCACTCCCCCGCTGATTGTTGGAGATATATCAGATGAATGCTCTGCCTTAACCATTGTTAATTTAGCCCCATTAATTTCAATAGTTCCTCCAATGTTCATTCCTTCAGCATTAACTCCTCTTTCACATAGATAAACACTAATTTCATGATTTGCTACTACTGGAACATTGTATGTCTTAGATAACTCTTCGGCATTTCCTAAGTGATCTGCATGTCCATGAGTAACTGCTATTACATCTACCCCTTCCATTATTACATCGTAAGGTAAGTTACACAATGGATTTGGAACAAATGGGTCTATTAAAACATTATCTACTTTAAAGCACGCGTGGCCATACCATGTTATCATCGTTATCACCCCCAATAATAATTTCATTGTTAAACTATTTAAAATTTTATTTTGAAATTAATACATTAAATAGTTAGTTATGGGAATATTAATAAATATTCAAAAAATTAGGGTGAATAACATATGAAAATCGTAGGAATTACTGATTTACACGGTAGATTACCTCCAATAATAATTAAAGAATTTAAAGATTTTGCAGATGTTTTAGTAGTATGCGGAGATATTACTCACTTTGGGAGAAATATTGAGATTATAGAAAAGTTGGCTGAGTTATCTGACTATATGGATGTTTTTTGCGTTCCTGGGAATTGTGACACTAAAGAAGTAATAGATGAGTTAAATAACTATGGACTAAACATAGATGGAAAAGTAAAAAAAGTGGAGAATATAAATTTTGTTGGTTTGGGTGGAAGTAATAAAACACCATTTAATACGCCAAATGAATACACCGAAGAAGAATTATATGATAAACTTTTAAATTTAGTAAGAAATCTAAAAAATGTATTTTTAGTTACTCACGCTCCTCCTTACAACACTATGGCTGACATTGTTGATTTAGATAAAGACATTCACGTAGGGAGTAAAAGTATTAGAAAAATTATTGAAGATTTTAATGATAATATTATATTCTGTGCATGTGGGCATATACATGAAAGTAGGTGTATTGACAAAATTGGAAAAACAATTATTGTAAATCCATCTCCAAAAAGTTATTTTGTTTATGATACAAAAAAGAATGTAGTTGTTTTAGAGGATTTTTCAGGATATTAAAATAAAAAATTAAAATTTTTATCCTTTTATTGCCTCTTCAAACTCAATCATTGCACTTAAAACTTTTTCATCTTCAAATGGCTTTCCTTGAATCTGTAAGCCTACTGGAATTCCATTAACATCACCACATGGAACTACACCTGCACATAAACCACATATATTGGCTGGAACTGTTAATACATCATAACTATACATTTCCATTGGAGTTAATTTTTCTCCCAACTTGTGAGGTAGTTTAGGAACTGTTGCTCCTACGATAATATCAACATCTTTCATAATTCTAATCATCTCATTTCTCATTAAATTCCTTGCTTTTAAAGCATTTTTATAATATTTTCCACTATACTCCTTTTGGCTAATCATTGAACCAATCATAATTCTTCTTAAAACCTCTTCTCCACAGACATCTTCTATTCTATAACCATATCTTCTACCGTCATATCTCCTTGTTGATGAGAAAAACTCAACATAATTTATTAAATAGTAAGTTGGTAGTGCTAAATCAACATATTTGTAACTTAACTCAACTATTTCACATCCTAAATCCTTAAAAACTTCAATACCTTTTTCTATTTTGTCCCTTATTTTTTCATCAACAACATCCATAAACTCTTTAACAACCCCTACTTTAAAGCCCTTAATGTCTATTTTTTCAAATGGTTTAGTTTCAACTGTTGTAGTATCCTTCAAATCCTTACCTTTAATTATATTTGTTAATAATAAAGCATCTTTTGCAGTTTTTGTTAATGGTCCTATTTGATCAAAACTCATAGCCAAATCACATAATCCGTATCTACTAACAACTCCATAACTTGGCTTAAATCCAACGACTCCACAGTGAGAGGCAGGGTTTCTAATACTTCCACCAGTATCACTACCTAAGGCCATATCACATAAATCTGCGGCAACAGAAGCGGCACTTCCTGAAGAACTACCTCCTGGAATTCTATCCTTTGCTCTTGGGTTTTTTGTTGGGCCATAATAGGAAGTTTCTCCACTACTACCACAGGCAAATTCATCCATATTAGCAATTCCAATTATTAAGCCACCATTTTCTTTAATTTTTTGAATAACTGTGGCGTCATAAGGGGCTATATAATTCTCTAATGTCTTTGACGCGCAGGATATTGTATATCCCTTAACATTTATGTTTGCTTTAACAGCAATAATTTTTCCATATAAAGGTTTTTTCTTAGCTTTATCATCTTTTTCCAATTTTTTTGCCTCTTCTAAAACTCTTTCAGGTTTTACTTCTATTAATGCGTTAATATCTTTGTTAATTTTTTCTATTCTATCTAAATATTCTTCTACTCTCTCAACAATCATAAAATCACCACAGAACTTTTTATAACTTTTTATAATTACCTTTTATATTTATTTCATTGTTTTTGTAATTTGTAATTTGTAGTAATCTTTATAATCATCTTTTAAACTTTTAAAGATTTATTGTTTATTGTTCCATCTCCTCTAATATTTTTATCTCTTTCTCAACATCTATATCACTAACTCTTTTAATTATCATAACTAGTTCATCATTATCAATTCTAACATTTCCATATAAAACGAACTCCTCTCCCAATAATTCATTTTCTACATTTTCCATATTTATATCTTTTAATTCTTCTCTTTTCATTTTTAACAATCTTTCTACTCTTCTATCGTATGCTCTACATACAATAGTTCCTGTTCCATCATCTACTACAAAGTTTAACCTTAAAATTTCTTCAGGAGTTACATCTCCACAGATTGGGCAGTTATAGGTTCCGTCAATTTCTTCAACTCTCTTTTTACAGTTTGGACATAGATATAAAAATAAAGTGTCACTTAATATTTTTACTATCGCTCCTCTAATTTCGACATTTTCTCCTTCTTTAACATCTGCAATAAACTTTCTGTTAATTGAAATTTCAACATCTTCTGGATTTACTATTATCCTTCCAAATCTACTTATATTTAAATCAATATATTCACCTTTTTCTTTAGCATAAGCGTGTAAAACCTTTACAACATCTCCTTCTTTAATGTCTAATTCAGCCAAATCATCCCATAAACTTAACTTTATTCTACCTGTCTCATCTTCCAATATTAAATTTCTTACTTTTCTCTTTCTATTCTCAAATTCTAACTCATTAATTCCGAAATCTTCAACCACATAGGCGATTAAATTTATATCGTTCCAATCAACTTCTCTATTATAAATATCTTCAATTTTACAATACTTTATTTCATACTCTGGACCTTTAATATTTTCATCCTTAATAACCTTAGTATCAGATGTTGCTAACAACTCAGATCTTTTATTTCCCTCTCTATCGTAATATGTCCTAACTCTACAGTTAGTTATTCTTACTAAATCTCCTTCTTTAACATCATTTAATAATACTGTTTTTCCCCCCCAAAAAGAAATTTTAACTCTTCCAGTTCCATTATCTAATAAAATTTCCTGAACCTTCACTATATCTCCATTTAAATCAACGCTTTTTTTACTACCCATAGCCATAATTCTTCCTTTAACTGTAACCAACTCATTTTCATAGTTAATCAAATCTTTAATATCTACCTCTTCACTTTCAATTTTTTCTCCTTTTTTTAGTATTTCTACACTGTTAGCCGTGCATTCTAAGCCATCATAATAACCCTTTCTTATATATCCTCTAACTCTAACATAATCTCCTCTCTCAACATCTATATCTGCTAAATCATCCCATAATGTAACTCTTATACTCCCAGTTTCGTCCTTAACAATAAATGACTTTAATCTTCCCACACTACCATTAGGTCTTTTAAACTCTTTGATTGGTAAAGATGAAATAACCTCTCCCTCAAATGTTGCAGTAATTCCGGGAACTAACTCGTTAATCTTATATGATTCTTTAATTTTTGGTAACTCCCCATTATAGTTTTCTAACTTTTCAATCTTCGTTTCTGGGACAGAACTTAACTCCAATATGTTATTCCATTTTCTCGCTCTCGCTCTTTTGATTTTTATAACATCTCCTACTTTAATATCAATATCAGCCAGATCATCCCATAATGTAGCTCTTATACTTCCTGTTTTGTCAGCCAACATTATCCTTCTATACTTTCCAACACTTCCATCTTTTCTTTTGAAACTTTTTACATCTGAAACATCTGTAACTACTCCAACAATCTCAACATTTATTTGCCCTTCCTCAATGTCTTTAATTGAAAACTCCTCAACACTCTCTTTCTCAAAGCCAATTCCATATTCCTTAGCTATCATCATTAAAGCGGCATCTTTTAATAATATTCCTCCATAATCTTCAATTTTTTCTCTAATCATTCTATCCAATTCTTCTTCACTAATTCCTAATGCTTTGGCTACTTTCTTTTTAAGTTTTTTAAACTGTTCATAGTTATCTGTCATTATTATCACCAAAAATTTTATCTATTAATTTTTATTTTAATTTTTATTTAATTGTTCTAATTTCTTTAACCATAAACATACTTTACAAATCTCACCACTACATGGATAGTTGCAAATTTTACACTTTTTAATATCTTCTTTAAATTCAATATACTTTAAAAGTTTCTCATAACTTTTCAATATGCTAAACTTAACTCCAGGTTTTTCCTCCTCCAATATTTTAATAATCTCCTTAATTTTGTGTCTATAAGAGATTGAGGAATATGGACAACTTTCTTTTTGATATTCTATTTTATTAATATCTGCATAGAGTTTAACCTCATCCTCAGGAATTAATTTTAAAGGTTTAATTCTTTTAACAAATTTATCATCATCTATTTCTTTTCCAAACTGGATAATATTTTTTATATTTCCTTCGATGTAGTTCATTAAAATTGTTTGGCAGAAGTCATCTAAGTTGTGTCCAATAGCCAAATAGTTACATCCTTCTTTTAAAGCATATTTATTTAATAAGTATCTTCTCACAACCCCACAAAAAGAGCAGGGCTTACCAATATTTAATTCCTTTAAATAATTGTTTTTTACGATTTCATCTAATGTATAGCCAATTTCATCTTTAAATTTTATAATTTTTAACTTTAAACCTTCCTTTTTACAAAAATCTTCAACATAAAATTTTGCCTTCTCTCTAAAATCTTTTATTCCCTCATCAACGAAAAAACATATTAATTTAGCGTTTGGAATATGATTAAAGAGTTTTTTTAGTATATGTGCCATAACTAAACTGTCCTTCCCTCCACTGATACCAATTCCTATTTTTACATTATTCTTAATTATCTTTCTTCCTAAAATCTTTTTAACTCTACTCTCAATGTCTTTTTTAAAGCATTCTTTGCATATATGTTTATTTGAATATCTTTGGTAATAAAATGCTTCATTACCACAATAGTCACATTTCATAATTTTCCCCTAAACAATGTTTATTAAACTACTTTATATGGCTATAGAAATAAAAATATTTATAAATAAAAAAATAGAAAATATTAATAGGTAGGGTGGGATGTATGGAAAAATGGCATCTGAAAAAATTAGCTGTTTGTTTTAATTGTAAAAAAGAAGTGGATCAAATTATAGAGATTTATACTAATCAGGCATTTGTTAAATGTTCTAACTGTGGGGCTACAAGATATTATATTTTAAGGAGAGTGGGGGTTGAAGATATAAGCATAATTGAAGATGAAAAAAAGAAAAAGCATAAGTATGAGCCGTGGTTCTTAGAAAAAAAAGCAGTATGTTTTAACTGTAGAAAAGAGGCAATACAGGATATAGCAATAACAGAAACTAAGTTAATTGTAAGATGTAGAAATTGTGGATTTACAAGGGTTTATCAGTTTCATATCTTAGATATTCCTAAATAAATTATGATTATGTAAGATTGTGAAATAAGTATGAACAAAACCAAAAAGTTTATATAGAACTTCAACGGCATATTATCTAATGTGATAAAAATATGAAAAAATTAATATAAAAATAAAAGAGGGGATTCAATATGGTTAAAGAATTAAAAGTATCTGAAGCTTATCAGGGAGATGTAGGGAAAGGAATTGCGAGAATTGATCCATACACAATGGACGAACTTGGTTTAAAACCAGGAGATGTTATTGAAATTGAAGGTCCAAAAGGAAAAGCTTATGCTATAGTTTATAGAGGTTTCTTAGAAGATGCTGGAAAAGGAATTATTAGAATTGATGGTTACTTAAGACAGAATGCAGGAGTAGCTATTGGAGATAGAGTAAAAGTTAAAAAAGTAGAACTCAAGGAGGCTAAAAAAGTTGTATTAGCTCCAACTCAACCAATAAGATTTGGTCCAGGATTTGAAGATTTCATAAAGAGAAAGATAATGGGACAAGTTTTAAGCAAAGGTTTAAAGGTCACTATTGGAGTTTTAGGAACTGCCTTAACATTTGTTGTTGTTAGCACATCACCTGCAGGACCTGTTAGAGTAACTGAATTTACACATGTTGAATTGAAAGAAGAGCCAGTTAGTGAAATTAAAGAAACTAAGATTCCAGATGTTACTTATGAAGATATTGGTGGTTTAAAAGAAGAAGTTAGAAAAGTTAGAGAGATGATAGAGCTTCCAATGAGACACCCTGAGTTGTTTGAAAAGTTAGGAATTGAACCACCTAAGGGAGTTTTATTAGTAGGACCACCAGGAACAGGTAAGACATTGTTGGCTAAGGCTGTTGCTAATGAAGCTGGAGCAAACTTCTATGTCATAAATGGACCAGAAATAATGAGTAAGTATGTTGGAGAGACTGAAGAAAACTTAAGAAAGATATTTGAAGAAGCTGAGGAGAATGCACCATCAATAATATTCATTGATGAAATTGACGCTATCGCTCCAAAGAGAGATGAGGCTACAGGAGAAGTTGAAAGAAGGTTAGTTGCTCAATTATTAACATTAATGGATGGATTAAAAGGAAGAGGACAAGTTGTAGTTATTGGAGCAACTAACAGACCAGATGCATTAGATCCTGCATTGAGAAGACCAGGAAGATTTGACAGAGAGATTTACATAGGAGTTCCAGACAGAGAAGGTAGAAAAGAGATATTACAAATACACACAAGAAACATGCCATTAGCTGAAGATGTTGACTTAGACTACTTGGCAGAGGTAACCCATGGATTTGTAGGGGCTGACTTAGCGGCTTTATGTAAAGAAGCGGCAATGAGAGCATTAAGAAGAATATTACCAAACATTGACTTAGAAGCTGAAGAAATTCCAAAAGAAGTTTTAGACAACTTAAAAGTAACAATGGATGATTTCAAAGAGGCATTGAAAGATGTAGAACCATCAGCAATGAGAGAAGTTTTAGTTGAAGTTCCAAATGTTAAGTGGGAAGATATTGGAGGATTAGAGAATGTTAAACAAGAACTTAGAGAGGCAGTTGAATGGCCATTAAAAGCCAAAGAGGTGTTTGATAAAATAGGAATTAGACCACCAAAAGGAGTTTTACTCTTTGGACCACCAGGAACTGGTAAGACATTGTTAGCTAAGGCTGTTGCTAACGAAAGTGGAGCAAACTTTATAAGTGTTAAGGGGCCAGAAATATTTAGTAAGTGGGTAGGTGAAAGTGAAAAAGCAATAAGAGAGATATTTAGAAAGGCAAGACAGTCAGCACCATGTATAATATTCTTCGATGAGATTGATGCTATAGCTCCAAAGAGAGGAAGAGATATAAGTTCAGCAGTTACTGATAAAGTAGTTAATCAGTTATTAACAGAATTAGACGGAATGGAAGAGCCAAAGGATGTTGTTGTTATAGCAGCAACTAACAGACCAGATATAATAGACCCAGCTTTATTAAGACCAGGAAGATTAGACAGAGTTATATTAGTTCCAGTACCAGATGAAAAAGCAAGATTAGACATATTCAAAATACATACCAGAGGTATGGACTTAGCAGAGGATGTCAACTTAGAAGAATTAGCTAAGAAAACAGAAGGATACACTGGAGCTGATATAGAGGCAATATGTAGAGAGGCAGCAATGTTAGCAGTTAGAGAGAGTATAGGAAATCCATGGGGAATTGAAACTGCATTGAGAGATTTAATTAACTACTTACAAAGTATATCAGGAGCATTTAAGAGAACAGGCGTTGAGTTAAACAGTGTAATTAAAGCTACAAAAGAGAAAGAGTCAGCAGAGGCAGGAGAATTCGTCGAACTAAACAATGCTATAAGAAATATAATAAGTGTATTATCACCATCTAAAGAGAAAGTTGAGACAGTAGAGAAAGAATTAAACAACTTCCTTGAAATTATAAACAAAGAAGACTTGAAACCATCTGAAAAAGAAGAAGCAGAGAAATTAGCAAAATACATAAAAGACTTATTAGACAAGTTAAAAGAAATGATAGACAATATTTACAACTTAGAGAACAAGTTAGGAAGCTTGTCACAAAAAGTTTCTGCTGAAGAGATTGATGAAATAATTAAAACTACACAAAATGTTATTCAAAGATTTACAACAATATTAGATGAACTCAAGAATGCATTAAAAGACATTGAAAGTATAAGATTGAGAGTTTCAACAAAAGATGTAAAAGTTAAGAGAGAACACTTCATGAAAGCCCTCGAAAAGATTAAGCCATCTGTAAGTAAAGAAGACATGAGAATTTATGAAAAATTAGCTCAAGAATATGGAAGAACTACTACTGCTGAAAAGAAAAAAGAAGAAAGTAAAGAGGTTGTTTAATCTTTAATAAATTTTTATTTTTTATTATTTTATTTTTTTATAAATAATTTTTTTAACAGACAGATAACTATTTTAGTATTAGTTTAATATTTATTTTTTAGATTGGGAGACGATGACAAAAGTTATCAGAGATTCAATTCACAAAGATATTTATTTAGAAGAAAGTGAATTGAAAATTATAGACAGTGAAGAGTTTCAAAGATTGAGAAATATAAAACAGACAGGTTTAACTTACTTAGTATATCCATCTGCCAATCATACAAGATTTGAGCATTCTATAGGAACGATGTTTATAGCCTCTAAAATAGCAGAAAAAATTAATGCAGATGTAGATCTTACGAGAGTCTCTGCGTTATTACACGATATAGGACATCCTCCTTTTTCGCATACATTAGAAATATGTGGCTATAACCATGAACATATTACAAGAGAAAAAATTAAACATATGGATTTAGAAAACTTTTCAAAAAAAGAAGTGATGGATACTTTAAAAAGAAAAAATTTAGAAGGAAAAATAATTTCTGGGGATGTTGATGCTGATAGAATGGATTATCTGTTAAGAGATAGTTATCACACTGGAACTGCCTATGGAATGATAGATTTACCAAGAATTTTAAGAAGTATAACGACCTTTGAAAGTTTTGGAACTCCTAAAATTGGCATATTGATGAAGGGAATCCAAGCAATAGAATCTTTGTTAGTAGCAAGGCATCAAATGTATTCTGCTGTTTATATGCATCCAACGGTTAGAATAGCAGATACAATGTTAAAAAGGGCTGTAATAAGAGAAATTTATAAAAAGAATTTAAATTTAAAAGATTTATCTAAAATGGATGACATTGATTTAGTGTCTTTTTTAAGAAACTCTGAAAACTACTTAATGAATAGATTGGATAAAAGAAACTTATACAAAAATGTTATAACCTACAGCTATTTTGACTTAAAACCAATAGAAAGATGGATTTTTGTTAATTTAGGAGAAAAGGAGATACTATCATTAGAGGAAAAACTTTATGAGGAATTTGGATGCGATTTATTTATTGATATATATCCAATACCTAAAATGGAGGAACACAATGTTTATGTAATATCTGATAAGGGTGTTAGTAGATTAGACGAAGTTTCTCCATTGGCTCAAAGTTTAAAACCCTCTGAAATTAGATTGTGGACATCTTCAATTTACGCTCCAAAAGAAAAAATTAAAGAACTTAAAGAGGACAATATAAAGAATAGAATAAATAAAATCTTAAAAGAATTAGATATGAAGGTTGAGAGTAAGTTAATAGATATTTTAAAAGAATATGGGTCAATTAAAGGCAAAGGAAGATTTCTAGAGCTTGCAAAAGAAAAAGGTATGTCACCAAAAGAGTTTTACAATGAATTACATAAACTAATATTCTGTGGTTTGATAAAAGAGAAATTTAATGGGAGAAAATATATTTACACCCTATTTTACATAGGTTATTGAATATTTTGAAG
>JALVUY010000039.1 GCA_027023665.1 Methanocaldococcaceae archaeon | reverse complement strand
ATAAATATATATAAATCTTTAAAAATTTATTAAAAGTTTAAAAATATTAAAAATATTTGGATTATCCCTTAATTACCCCTAATGGTTTCATTCTTGCAACTTTTAAGGAAATTCCCGCCATATGGCATGTGTCAGCGACTAAGTCTATGTTTTTATATGCGTCTGGAGCTTCCTCAGCCAATACTGCCTTTGAATCACTCAATGCAATAATTCCCATCTCAGCCAATTTTCTTTGAATCTCTCTACCTTTCCACAACTTTAATGCCTTTGCTCTACTCAATTTTCTTCCTGCTCCATGAGCGGTTGAACCAAATGTTTCCCACATTGCTATTTCAGTTCCTTTCATTAAATATGATGCAGTTCCCATGTCTCCCGGAAGTATTACTGGTTGTCCAACTACTCTATATTCCTTAGGAATATCTGGATGATTTGGAGGAAATGCTCTTGTAGCTCCTTTTCTATGGACAATAACTTTAACCATTCTATTATCAATTTTATGCTTCTCTCTCTTTGCAATGTTATGTGCCACATCATAAACTATTCTCATATCTAAATCCTCAGCATGTATTTTAAATACTTCTTCAAAACTCTCTCTAACCCAGTGAGTAATCATCTGTCTATTTGCCCATGCATAGTTTGCTCCACAACACATTGCCTTAAAGTAGCTCTGCCCTTCTTCTGATTCAAATGGAGCACATGCCAATTGTCTATCTGGCAACTTTATTCCATAATTCTTGGCTGCTTTCTCTAAAACTCTTAAGTAATCTGTGCAAATTTGGTGTCCTAGCCCACGGGAACCCGTATGCACCATAACAACGACTTGATTTTCCTCAATTCCATAAACTTCAGCCGCTTCTTCGTCAAATACTCTCTCAACATATTGTACTTCTAAGAAATGGTTTCCACTACCTAAGCTACCTAATTGAACTCTTCCTCTCTCTTTTGCCTTGTCTGAAACATAAGAGGAATCTGCCTCTTCCATACATCCATTTTCTTCAATAAACTCTAAATCTTCTTTCCAACCGTAACCTTCTCTAACAGCCCATTTAACACCTTCCTCTAAAACTTCATCCATCACACTCTTACTGAACTTTATAATTCCTTTACTACCTAAACCAGAAGGGACATTTTTAAATAATGTTTTTATTAAATCTTTTATTTTTGGTTCTACTTCATCTTTTGTTAAATTAGTTCTTATTAATCTAACTCCACAGTTGTGAACAACTATGTTATTTGCTATAAAGTTGTGCTCCTTACTTACAATTCCAACATCATATAATTTTGAATCATAAGGAATCTCTTCAATTTCCTTTATCTTATCTATTACAAACCCTCCTCTAACCCCGTATTTTTTAATAAATTCTTCAAACTTTGGGAATTTTGTTGAAACCCTTACATCCTCTTCATCTAACTTTCCATATATTGCTCTTTCAATTAACCTCCTGTTTATAAACTCATTTCTGAATTCATCCATCTTTAAAATTTCAGAAATAGATAATCCCTTGTTATATAGTTCTTTTGCTTTTTCAATGCATTTCCTTCTTATCTCTTTTATAGCATCTTTTCTCTTTAAGTATTCATAAGATAATAATCCAATAACTTTCTTCTCTTCTGAATAATCATAGTTTATTTTTCCTAAGAAGTTTCTTATACTCTCTTCTTCAACAATTGCTAATCTATATGAAACTCTTCCCTCTAATGATTTTATCTCATAAATTACACTTTCAATTTCAAATTCTTTCAACAAATTCTTAATTTCATTTAAAAACTCTAAAATATTTGCCTTCAACTTTATACTCTTTGACATTGTTAGGTTTATTGGCAATGGTGTGTAGTTTTTAAACACTACTCTACTCCCATCTGCTCCAAACAAACCAGCCAAGAAATTCCTCTTTACCCATTTTGGT
Source organism: Methanocaldococcaceae archaeon (assembly GCA_027023665.1). Lineage (GTDB taxonomy): Archaea > AGJL01 > Methanococci > Methanococcales > Methanocaldococcaceae > Methanocaldococcus. The sequence continues at coordinate 16,175 of JALVUY010000039.1, read as the reverse complement.
GCTTTTTTTATCCACTCTGGAACATTATATTTTTGTTCTGTCTTTTTACCAATTGGCATTCCTAATTTATGCATAAACAATGCAAATGCCTTTGAAGTTATTTTTATATAGTTATCTTCACATAAACTTGTATATTCATCTCCATAAGCATTTTTTATCTCAATTTCTCTCTTCCTTGAATATATTTTTGAAGATTTTACTCCTAATTTTTCTAAATCTTCTTTAATCTTAATAAGTGTCTCTCTCTTTCCATAGAATGCCAAATATAATTTACCTCCCTTCTCTTTAACTATACTTCCATCTCCATAAGCAAAGCCCAACAACCTTGCAATAATTCCAATATTTCTATTGTTCATTTTAAATGGTAATAAATTCCTATCTTTTAGATATTTTATAATCTGTTTATCACAATCTGCAAAATCTTTTTCATCTAATATTACTTCATCTGATGGTTCTTCATATTCAACGCCTTCAAATGGATAAACTATTATATTATCTCCTTCTTTTAGCATACCCATTGGAACATAGCCATTTAATGTTAAAACTGGATGGTCTTTACTACCTTCTAAGATTCTTCCAGATTCTGTTTTTATTTTTATTATTTTCTCATCGGCATCTCTTTCAGAAACAAATAATATATTAGAGGATTTTTCTTTTCCTTCTTCTGTGTTGTAAATCTTAATCTCTAAATCTAATTTTTCTTTTAGTTTTTCCAATTTTATGAAATATCCGTCTTCTGTTAATATTTTTGCATCTGGAGTAAGGCAATTTATATCAAAACCAACTCCTCCAGGGCTTATAACTCCTTCTCTCTGGTCAAAAGCCGCTACTCCTCCAATACAATTTGAAACTAAGAAGTTATCTGCTATAAAGTTGTGGTCTTTGTGATTTATAGTAAAGTCATAAACTTCATCTATGTCATTAACTTCCTCTATACTTTCAATCTCATCCCAAATTAGTCCATCTCCGACCTTTTTTTCTTTAATAAATTCTTCAAATCTTGGGAATTTTGAGGAAATTCTTATCTCATTAATATCTTTTCCATTTCTCAATTTATTCCAAACATCTTTGACAAATCTTTCATCTGACTTATCTACATTTAATAGTTTTATAATTTCTGAAGGTTTTTTTCCTTTTTCAAATAACTCTTTTACTTTTTCTACGAGTTCTTTTTTTCTATTGAGTTCTAACTCTCTATACTTTAAGTATGCCACTGCATAACATCCAAGTTCTTGTCTCTCTCTATTGTATTCATAGCCAATCTTAGACCATAGATTTATTAAGTTCTTAGAAGTTCCATTTATTGTTAAAACATATCTAACTGTCTCTACACCATCTTTTCTTTTGTGTGTTGAATTTCTCTTTTTAATTGTTGCTTCAATACCAAATTCACTTAACAATTTGACAATATTTCCTAAGAATTTTAAAGCATCTTCTTTAATTTTTACATCTTTAGCCATTTCTAATGTTGGGAATGTAAAGAGGGCTTTTCTATCTTTTCTTGGATATGGTTTTCTTAACTCTGCTCCAAAGAATGACGCTAAGAACAGCCTCTTCTGCCATAATTTACATTTGAATATCCATTCTGGGAAGTCATATTTTTTTAATGTCTTATTTCCTATTGGAACTCCTAATGTATAGAGATAAACCAATAAACTGGATGAATTTACTACAAAGAAGTAGCAGTTATCCTTTTCATAAACTTTTGAAGGATTGTATCCTAATTTTATAATATCTTTTCTAATATCTTCTAAGTCATTTGGATTTTTTGAAGAGAATTGAATTATTCCATCTTTTCTTTTCCCTATGAAGTTCATAGAGCCGTCTCCAAAGATAAAGCCTATAATTTTTAATAGGTAAGGTAGTTTTTTATGATTATAAGTCAAAGGAATTAAGCCCTTTTCTTTCAATTTTCTTAAAATTATTTCTTTACTCTTTTCACTTAACTTTAAGTCATTCATACATTCAATTATATCATTCTCATCAATAATTATCTCATCTGAGGGCTTCTCATATTCAATTCCTTCAAATGGGTATATCCCTATAAAATCACCAATCTTTAAGTGTTTAAGTTCTATCATTCCATTTGGTGTATAGAAAGGATGGTCTTCTGTGGCTATTGTCTCATATCCTAATTTTGTCTTAACTCTATAAACTTTACAGTATGGTTTTAATTTGAAGAACCTTTCAACATCACTACTCTCCATTTTTTTGTCTTCTGTATTGAAAACCTTAACTTTTTCATCTTTTAAGTTTTCGTAATCTTTTATTTTGTAATAGAATCCCATTTCAGTTAATACTTTTGCATTTGGATGAAGACAGAACCCATAACCATAATGCACATCAGGCATAGCAATAGAATATTTATAAATTCCTGGAAGACATGCAACATTGGCTACTTGCTCTAAAACCTCTGGCTCTAACTCGTCTAAAAGAATCTCATTTAAATATATTCTTCCGGGGACTCTCATACATTCTTTATAACCCTTAGGTAATTCCCAAACGACCTCTGAAACTCTTCTTAAAATACTTTTAATGTCAGTCATAATTCTCACCTTATAATCATTAATTTGAATATTATAATCACATTATACTGTTAAGGTAACAGTAAAATAGTTTTCTTATTTCATTGTATAGAGTTATTATAACATTATCCAACTTAAATACTTTATCTCTCATTTAAAAATTCTTTAATCCTTTCTAAGCCCTCTTTAATGTTTTCATAAGAGTTAGCATAACTTATTCTTATACAATTCTTTCCTTTACTTCCAAAACCTATTCCTGGAGTTAAAGCAACATATTTCTCTTTCAATAATTTGTAAGCAAATTCTCTTCCATCCTCCCCAATGTTTGGAAAGACATAATAGGCAGCAATTGGATTATTAACTTCCCATCCAAAATATTTAACATATTTTAAAACCAATTTTCTCCTTCTATTAAATTCTTTTATCATATTATTTATTTCTTTTTCAGTTTCTTTTTCAAATGCCTTTAACGCGGCATATTGAGACATTGTTGGGGCAGAGATGAATAAATTTTGCTGTAATTTTAATACTCCTTCAATAATTTTTTCGTTTGATAGAACATAACCAATCCTCCATCCAGTCATCGCATACAATTTAGAGAATCCATTAACCAATATTGTTTTTTCCAAATTTTCATCAAATTCAATTGCTGAATAGCATTTTCCTTCATAAACTAAGCCGTTGTAGATTTCATCAGAGATAATGTAAGGAATATATTCATAAGCAAATTCATAAATCTCTTTATCTACAACCTCTCCTAATGGATTGGATGGGGAATTTATAATTATTGCCTTAGTTTTATTAGATATTGCCTTTTCTAAACTCTCAACTGTAAAATCACAAAATACTGGTTTTCCTCCTAAAAACCTAATAAAATTTTTATAACATGGATATGAGGGATTTTGAATTAAAACTTCATCTCCCTCATCAATTATTGAAGATAGGGCAAAAAATAAACCTAAGGAACTACCTCCTGTAATGATTATGTTATCTGGATTTATATCTACTTTATATTTACTATTATATAAATTGCTAATCTTTTCTCTTAACTCTAAAATCCCTCTACTGTCTGTATAATGAGTAAATCCATCTTTTAAAGCTTTAATTCCCTCTTCAACTATTGACTTTGGAGTATTAAAATCTGGCTCCCCTATTTCCAAGTGTATAACTTTATGCTCCTTTTCTAATTTTTGAGCTAATGATAAAATATCCATAACTTCAAAAGATTCAAAATTTAAAAGTCGCTTTGATAACATTATACATCACCATTATAAATATTAAAAACAAACAATTATTAATTATTAATACTAAAAATGGTTAAACCCAACCTAAATCAAATATTTTACTATGGTGACATAAAATGATTATTGCTGTTAGTGGAAAAGGTGGAGTAGGAAAGACTGCATTTACAACATTATTAATTAAAGCGTTATCCAAAAAAACAAACAGTATCTTAGTTGTAGATGCTGATCCCGACTCAAATTTACCAGAAACCTTAGGTGTTGAAGTAGAAAAAACTGTTGGAGATATTAGAGAGGAATTAAAAAGGTTAATTGAAAAAAATGAAGTACCCTCTGGAATGACAAAATTTGATTATTTAAAAAGTAAAATATACGAAATTTTAGTTGAGACAGATAATTATGATTTATTGGTTATGGGAAGACCAGAAGGTAGTGGTTGTTATTGTAGTGTAAATAACTGGCTAAGGCAAATAATTGATAATTTATCTAAATATTATGAATTTGTGATTATAGACACTGAGGCGGGTTTAGAGCATCTTAGTAGGAGAACTACTCAGAATGTAGATGTTATGATTGTTATAACTGACGCATCAAAAAGAGGTTTAGGAACTGCTAAGAGAATAAAAAAATTGGCAAATGAGTTAGAGGTTAAATTTAAAGATATTTATGTAGTGGCAAATAAGGTTAAGCCAGAGTATGAAAAATTAATTGAAGAGTATGCAAAGGAACTTAATTTAAATTTGATTGGAAAACTACCATACAATAAAGAAATAGCAGAATATGACTTAAAAGGAATTCCTCTCTGGAATCTTCCAGAGGATAATGAGGTTTATAAAAAAGTTGGAGAGATTGCTGAGAAAATAATTAAAAAATAATTATTATGGATTTTACTCAATCATTGAATTTGCTATTTTTATTACTTCATCTTTGCTTAATTTACTCATTATACTTACTCTAACTCCATTGTAAGAAAATGTTAATGATGTATATCCATTATTTTCAAAGATTGTAGCATTAACTCCATTATTTAATGTAATTTTATTTCCAACATCTATCTGATTACCCATATCTTTCATTTCTATAATATTTAAATCTCCCATATTTCCATAGATTAAATTAACCATTTCAAACTTTTCTCCATTTATATCTTGTTTTACTAACTTAGCACTTTGTAGTTTAAGATTTGCAGTGTATTTTGGAACTAATATTTTGAAATTAACCTCTTTTTGAATCTCATCTATATTAGTTGAAGTTAATACTTTTCCAGAACCTATTAATTCAGCATCTTTTGGAGGTGTAAATATAAATTTACTGTCTGGAATATCTACATTAAATTTAACATTTTTATATTCAATAGTCATATCTTTTGATTCTATTTTAAGTGGCTGCCAGTAATTTTCATCAACATACATTTTTATTTTAATTGTTGGGTCTTTTTTAGAAATTAACTCTAAAACATAGCACTTTTTATTATCATAAGTTTCTTCTCCTAAGTATTTGACATCATATAACTTTAACATATTTTTAATAAATTTCCCGTAATCTGGATTGTATGGATTCTCTCCACTAATCTCTGTCTTCATATATTCGTTTCTATTTTTATCATAGACATACATTGTCTTTCCATCAGAGACGATTAATATATCATTATTTTCCAAATAAAATTTATCTGGTTTTTTAAAAGCATAGTTATATTCAACTGTTTTTGTCATTCCATTTACTGTTAATGTTATTATCATATTTCCTTCCATAGTATTAATATTATTATACTTTTCTTGCATTTTCTTTGCTATTTCATCTACATTCATCTGCTGGGTGCATCCTGCAAAGAAAATACCCAAAACTAAAAATAAGGAGAAAATTAAGTATTTATATTTCATACTTCCCCTCCAAAGTTTAATGAAATTAATTATACACAAATAACTATTTAAACATTTCTAAATCTTTAAAGATGTGATAAAATGAATGTAGATGTAATAGTTGAATTTATAAAAAATTATGCAGAAAAATACAAATTCAAAAAAATTGCTGAGGTTGGAATTGGGTTTAAATTTGACATTGCAAAAGAGTTAAGTAAGTATTTTGATGTAATGGTTACAGATATTAATAAAAAATCTGTTGAAAAAGGTAAACTGTTAGGATTAAACGCTTATGAAGATAATGTATTTAATCCGAATATTGGACTATATAAAAATATTGATTTAATATATTCCATAAGACCTCCAAGAGATTTACAGATATATATTTTAAATTTATCAAAAAAAGTTAAAGCCCATTTAATAATAAGACCTCTTTTAAATGAGGAAGTTATAGAAGGATTAAAATTAAAATCGTACAAAGGAGAAGTGTTTTACATATACGAAAATAGAAAACAAAAATCCATATAAATTATGCCTTTAATTTAGTTCTTCTCCAGTATCTCATTTTTGGGTGGTATCTTACAGCTCCTCTTGTTTTAACAATAACAAACAATGGAACTCTTCTATTCTGCTTCAAAGCCTTAGCTAATCTCAACTTTTTTCCTAATGGCTTGTTGCTTCCCATTTTTCTCACCTAAATTTCCTTTTTTAAACCAATAACTCTCGTCTGCTTATGTTCTGGAAAATATTTTTTAGGATCTTCTCCTCTCTCTTTAAGAATATGTCTAATTTCAGCCTCGTAATCAGAACTTACTTTAGTTCCACTTTTTATCTCTTCCATTATGAAAAATTCATATGCCAAATCTCTTAAGGTTTTATATCCAAAACCCATAAGTGGGGTTATATATTGAATATTTTTCCTCATCTCTAAACTTTGAACTTCTGAATAGCTAAGTTTTGGAACTTTATCATCTCTTCTAGTTCCATCTGCTAAAATGCTGTATTCATCAGCCAATGTTTCTAAGACAGTTTTATGAACATACTGTATAGCAGGACCTGGATATTTATATTCAATAATCATATCAGCCGCTTTTTCAACAATTTTTCTATCGAGAGTTATGACTTTATGCTTAAATCCCAAAATCTTAGCTGTCTCTTCAGCTAATTTATAAGAGGGAATAACACCAAAATTTATTGTTATTAAATGAGGATTGTATCCAAGTTTTTTTAATATAACCGCCGATAGGGAACTATCCTTTCCTCCACTAAATAGAACATAAACATCCATAGGGTTTCACTTTCTAATGATTTTAATATCTCTCTTCTTCTTAGTCATAGCACTTAATTTTTCAAGTAATGCTTTGAACTCCTCATCTTTTAGAGGAATTGGTAATCTTCCAAGTTGAGCCAGTTGGATTAATTGAACCTCGACCATTTCAGCAAATTCTGGTCTCGCTAATCTTATTCTCTCTAATCTCTCTCTTGCTTCAGGAGTTAGTATTTTTCTTAATAAGGCTCTTTTTTGAAGTTCAGCCTCTAACAATGCCTCTTCTTGCTGTTGTTGTTCAGCCAATTTTTTTTGTAATTCAAGAAGTTTTTTTCTTTTAATTTCTTCAATATCCATAAAATATCCCCTTAATATTTAGCAAGAGCTGGGATTTCTTTAACTATTTCGTCATAAACTTCTTTGGCAATGTTATCCAAGAAACTTCTACCTTTTGGAGTTATTACTCTTCCTTCTGGTCTCTTTTCAACTAAACCTAATTTTTCTAATTCTTGTAAAGCCTTTCTTATAATGTTTCCACTACCTTTATAGAAGTGCTCTGGAGCATGTCCTCTGTTCTTTCTTCCACCATAGGCTGTTCTTAATCTTGAAACCCCAACAGGGCCATATATGTATATTTTTCTTAAAATAGAAGCACATCTAATATACCACCAATCATCTTGATCTGGTCTCCTTTCTCTACTAACTCCTGTTTTAACAAAAGGAACCCACGCTGGAACTCCTATATTCATCTCTTTTAATTTTTCAGCAGTTTTTTGGATTAATTTATCTGCAGGAACATCATAGACAGTTACCATTTTTACACCTCTTCCAATTAGTTTTTTAGATTTTCTAAATTTTAAATGAATTAAAATTATTAAAACAAGACTTAGTAATAATTTGGTAAGGTTATATTTATATCTTATTATCCTACTAAATAAAAAACAAAAAAAGAAAGTTAGTGAAACATTGTTAGTTAATAAAAAATCTATAAAAAAAATGGAGCCGGGGGTGGGATTTGAACCCACGTAAGGCGGATCTGCAGTCCGCTGCCTAGCCCCTAGACTACCCCGGCTCTTTATATCTTATCAGATACTTTGCATACATTAACTATAAAGAAGTGATATATAAATTTTATGGTTCAGCATTTATATAATCAGAAAACAATAAATTAAATAAGTGTAATGAAAGTAAAGTTTAAATAGCACAATTTAATATTACATCATTTAATATTTTAATCTTAAAATTTTTATTATTTTTTAGATAGTTGAAAAATAAACACTAATTAAGATTTTAGGGTGATAAATTATGTCAAAAGGTACTCCATCAATGGGTAAAAGAAACAAAGGTTCATATCACATTAGATGTAGAAGATGTGGAAGAAGAGCATACCATGTAAGAAAAAAGAGATGTGCTGCATGTGGTTATCCAAATAAAAGAATGAGAAAATACTCCTGGCAAAACAAAAAAGTTAATGGAAGGAGAATTAGATAAAAATAATACTTAAAATTACCTAAAAATTAAATTTTATTTACTATTTTTAGTTTTTTATATTGAGATAGTGGTGATAATATGGATCTTGAAAATATCGACTATTATGATTATAAAGCATTATTAAAGAGAGCAAGAAGTCAGATTCCAGATTATGTTTTTCAGAAAGATAGATTTGAACTACCTCCAATTGAAATATTAATAGAAGGAAATAGAACTATAATTAGAAACTTTAGAGAATTATCTAAGGCAGTTAATAGGGATGAAGAATTCTTTGCTAAGTATCTTTTAAAGGAAACTGGTAGTGCTGGTAACTTAGAGGGAGGTAGATTAATACTTCAGAGAAAAATCAACCCAGAACTATTGAAATCAAGAATTAATGATTTCTTAAGGGAATATGTTATTTGTAGAGAGTGCGGTAAGCCAGATACTAAAATTATCAAAGAGGGAAGAGTTCATTTACTCAAATGTATGGCTTGCGGTGCTATTAGACCAATAAGAATGATTTAACAATTATTTAGTGAAAATATGAAGGAAAAATTGATAAAGTATTTTATAAAATATCTGTCTTTAAATATTATTAAAAAAGTTTTTATAACATATCTCTTATGTTGGACGGGGTTTTTATTTTCATTTTCAGTGGGAAAATTTTTATTATATTTATCATCTATTTTAAAAAATAATTATATATTAAAACCAGCCAAAGTTGCGCAAACTATCGGAACAGCTAAATTTAATACTGTCTCGTATACAATATCAAAAACAGTTGGCATTAAAAATATGTATTTAGACTGTGCTTTTTCTTATATAATTTCTAATTTTACCAGTTGTTTGGTTATAATTTTTGCTTTAGCTACTCTTGGATATTTATATAAAAAAGATCTAGAAAAGGTAAGCTCAATTAAAGAAAGAGAGATGATAATTAAAAACTATACTAAATATTTATTTATACTGTTTGTATTCACTGTTATAAATCCTCTAACTGGATTAATTGGTATAAATCTTAAATATTCAGATTTAATCGTTGTTTTGCCTCATGGTTTATTTGAGTTTTTTGGATTTGCAATAAGTATTGTTGTTGGCTTAGAGTTGGCAAATAAGATTTGTCCAATAGTTAAAAAAGCTATATCCTACAAAAAAGTTATGGCATTAATTTTATGTTCGTTTATTTTTATTTTCATTGCTGGAATGTTAGAACCTATAGATTGGGCAATATATTACTATTCACAAATATATAATATTCCATTATTACATGCTATTATAACAGTATATAAACATCTATTTTTAAGTTTAGTTTATATTATTTAGTTTTATTTTGAGGTGATAGGATTAAAGTATTGGCTATAGATATTTCTGGAAGACATCATGAAGATGATAAATTTTTTAGGGTCTATGCAGGAGTTTTAGTAGAAATTAAGGCAGATAGAATTGTCCATGTTGAAAAAATAGATATTATGGTTAAAGAGAAAGAATCTCAAAAGTTGAGAGATATCGTTAAAGAGGTTAAAGAACTAATTGAAAAAATTGGGGAAGATTTTGACTATATCCTTTGTGAAAAAGGAGAATTCTTTAATATACCTAAGGATATAATATCAACTATTTTAAAGAAAGAAGTTATTCATCCAAAGACACGAGGGGAATTTGAGGCTATAAATATTGCTCATCATGTATCATATTCAGTTAGAAAGATATTAATAGAAAAACAGAGAATTTAAAACAATACTATTAAAAATTTTATTGTAAAAATAAAAACAATATATATATTATGAGATTAAGGATATAGATTCAACAACTGTTGGTGATTTTGATGTATGAAATAGTTAGATATGAGGGAGGAGTTTATAAAAACAACATTTTCAAAGAATGGATTGAAGATATTGGGGGTTTTATCTTACAGGAACATATTATGCAGTTAGATGTTTATATGACATTGGCTATTCCACAAAATGAATTAGAAAATCTTAAAGAAGAGGCTAAGAAATATAAGGGGAAGATAATAGAAACACCATTGGCTGGAACTGAAATAGCAGTTGTAGCCCCAAGTTTGTCAAGGCATCATCTTCCCCATATTGCCTGTGATGTTGCTGAATACTTAAGAAGATTTGGAGCAAAGTCAAATATGATTGGCTTAGCGAGAGGAGTAGGGAAAGATATTGCTCAATTAAGAGAAAAAGAGAAAAGATTAATAGAAGAGCATGATTTGGCTGTTTATGTAATGGGTAATTTTGAAGCGTGTATTAAAGATAAAACTCATTTATTTGATGTGGATGTTCCAGTTGTAGTTACTGGAGGTCCTGAAAAGGTAGATATTCCTTATCCTTATGTTGGTAATTTAGGAAGGAGAAGTCATAGATTGAGACATGGAGAAGAAATTAGAGCCTTAAGAAAAATGGTTGAAGTGATAACTGAACTTATAAATGAAAAAAGAAAAGAATTGTCTTACGATCCTCCAATCGTTCCACCAGTAGTCGTTAAAGATGAAATTGAAAAGCAAGTTGAAGAGGTTTATTCTATCTTGTCTCCTATGCCAATAGTTACACAGTTGGATGGTCTGAGAGTTAAGTTAGATTATGATAAATTTGTTGATAATATAAAAGAAGTTAAAGTTAAAAATTACATTTTGAAAGATATTGCAAACATTAAAAGAAGTGAAATGAAGAATTATATACTTATAAAGATAAAGCCAAAGTCAGAGGTAGAGTTTGAAATGCACATTAATAATGAATAATTTGGGGGAAATATTATGAGTAACTTTAATTTTAAATGCTATGATATTGATGAAAAGGAATTAGTTCTTCCTCCAGGTTTGCCACAGTCAATAATTGCCAGATTAATAGAACTATGTGATGTAAAATTTGATGTTAGAGAGGATGAATTTTATAATGTAAAATACCCTGTCTTAATTGGAAAAGAAGAACAGTTAAAAAAAGCAAAAGAATATTTAAAATTACTCACTGAGGCAAAGTTAGCGTTGAGAGATATTGCAAGATTGGCAAGGAAGTTTAAGGTTAAAGCAAAGGTCTATACTGACGATGAAGAATTAAAATATATACTAAATGTTTTAAGCAATGATATTGCTAATAGAGATTATATTGAAATAGTTGAAGAGATGCCAGAAGGAGAAAAGGAAGTTATAGAAATCTTGGACAAAAAAATATATGTTGGGATTTAGAATTATTTTAAATCACTTTACTTAGCAATGAAACAATATTCATAACTTCTATGTCTTTTTTTAAGTTATTTTCTTCTTTGTATTTTTTTAAGGAATCTTTTAAGTGATATTCACAAAATGGGCAAACTGTAATTACTGCATCTGCATTAGTATCATAAATCATCTTAGATCTTCTTTTACCAATTAAGTATGCAATATCTGGCTTTCCACTTCTCACTCCTCCTCCAGCTCCACAACATCTCGCCTCTATATCTATGAATTCAATTTCTGGAATACTCTTAATTATTTTTCTTGGTTGCTCATATATTCCTTGTCCCCTCTTTAAATGGCATGGATCGTGATAGGTTACTCTAATTTTCAGTGGTTTGTATTTTAATAAGCCAACCTCAGTTAAAACCTCTGTAATATCCTTAACTTCAAACTCTCTTTCATTTTTATAATCATTTTTTAATGTTGAACCACAGCCAGCACATATAGTAACTATATAATCAACATCTAATTTATTAAATATCTCCAAATTTTTCTTTTTTAACTTTTCAGCGACATCTCTCTGTCCAGTTCTAAAAAATGGAGAACCACAGCAAACTTGCTCTTTTGGTATATATACAGAGACACCATGAGCATTTAAAACTTTTATAGCATCTTTACCAACATCTTGTAATCTGAAATCTACCAAACAGCCAGTAAAAAACGCCACTCTTAACTTTTCATTTTCTGCTGGATAATAATCAGATACTTGCTTTAATAGTGGTGTATCTTCCTCAACAACACTCCTATTGTATTTTAAAACATTCTCTCTAACTTTTAAGTGATTCTTTATTAAATAACCTTTACTAAATGATAATGCCCTCAATTTTTCTATTGCATTATGAACTATGTCAATCTCTTTTGGACAAACCTCAACACACTTAGCACAGGTTGTGCAATTATAAATATTTTCAAAATATGCAGTTATCTCTCTATTATCTTCATCTCTCCTATCAAAGGCAAACCTTGCAAGTTGCCTCATAAATGTTGGTCCAGGATATTCACTAACTTCTCTCGCTGGACAAATAGATAGGCAAGATAAACAGTCTATACATCCCCTTAAATCTTTATTTTCTTCAACATACTTTTGAGGAATTATCTCTAAATTTTCTGGATATTCTTTTCTTACCAAATAATTCTTTATATTTAATAATTTTTTGTAGTATGTCTCTCTATCAACGATTAAATCTCTAATCACTTTAAATCCTTTCAGTGGCTCAATAACCATATTATCTTTTACTTTAGTTTCACACGCCAATCTTGGCTCTCCATTTATAGTCATTGCACAAGAGCCACACTGACCATTTCTACATGATGCTCTAAATAAAATATTCGCTCCATAGTTATTGTTTATGTATTCCAATGCCTCCAATACTGTTAAACCTTCTGGAACTTCATAACTTTCATAATAACTTTTTTTTCCATCAAATCTTTTAATTTTTATTTTTACCATTATCCCATCCCTAATGTTGCTATTGAGATTATGTAAATGATTAACAATATAAGTCCATGTAATCTATTAATTTTTCCAAATCTTGCAAATAGACATATTAAAAAACTCATAACTATTAAAATAACCATTTGGATGTTTGCCGAGGGTAAATTGGTAAATAGACAACTAATAGCCAAAGCCCCTCCAATATCTGCCATATTACTACCAATAACATTTCCTAATATTATGCCACCTAAATTTCTCTTCGCCGCCGCTAATGAAACCATCAACTCAGGAACAGAGGTTCCAAAAGCCACTAAGGTAAATCCTATAATTTTATCTGAAATACTTAAAGCTAGTGCTATATTTCTTGCTCCATCAACAAATAGTTTTGCCCCTACTAAAACACCAATCAATCCAACAATTGATAAAACTAACGAGAAAACTAAGGAAATATTATGTTCTTCAATATCTTTCTCTATTTCCTCTATTTCTATGTTATCAATATATCCATTTTTTATCGTCCATCTTAAATATATTAAAAAAATTAACAATAATATAGCTCCATCAATCCAAGAGAATCCATTAAATCCAAGAATTGCTGTAAGAATGATATACAAAAGATAAAAAAGTATATTACTTCTTAGATTATTGTTAATCTTTAGAGGATTTAAAATAGCACTAAGTCCTAAAACTACTCCAATATTACAGATACACGAACCAATAGCATTTCCAACTGCAATTCCTGATGCATGAGCGTAGGAGGCATAGACAGAAGTTAATATTTCAGGTAAAGATGTTCCTATAGCAACTACAGTAGCCCCTATAACAAAATTAGATACATTAAAATACTTTGCTAATCTCTCACTACCTAATACAAACCAATCACTTCCATAATATAATAAAACAAGCCCCAATAAAAAATAGAATATTCCGAAAATCAGCATTATATCTCCCAAATTACTCACTAATTTCTTTTAATATATAAACTCTATCCCCCTCCCTAACTAAGTGATTTAATTTAACTCCTACTCTATCTCCTTTTTTTGCCACATCAACATTTTTATGATTTATTTGCATTGATTTAACTGTTTCTTCAACACATCCCGTAGTTTTTCCTACTATTAATATAGTGTCTCCAATTTTTAAATCACCCCATAGCTCAATCTCTGCCACACTAACTTTTTTATAGAAATTAACTACTCTACCTATTTCTATTTTTCTATACTCCGAAGCATTGCCCTCTATATCGTATTGGAAATCATGACTTTTATTAATATCTCTAAAGTAAAATCCTGTATCGTATCCTCTATTATATACTTTTTGAAGTTCTTTTTTAAAGTAAGGGAGTTTTTTGTAGTAAGTTCCATCAAAAACACTATCTATTGCCTCTCTATAAATTTTTGTAGTCCTCATGACATAATCTACATTTTTAGATCTTCCTTCAATTTTAAAGGAATCAAAAACCTCCAATAATTCTGGAATATGTTCTATCATGCATAAATCTTTTGGAGATAACAGATATTTTCCTTCACAAACTACCTCATAGGTTCCATCAAAATGCTCATTAATTAATTTCCACCTTCTCCTACATGGCTGTAAGCAGTCACCACAGTTTGCATGTCTATTAAATAGATATGCACTTAAAAAGCATCTACCACTTATAGCAACACATAATGCCCCATGAACAAAGCCCTCTAATTCTAAATCTACATTATCTTTTTTTAAATTTTTTCTAATTTCTCTTATTTGATTTAAAGTTAATTCCCTTGATAATATAACTCTCTTAGCAAATTTAGAGTAAAATTTGGCTGTTAAAGAATTTGTTATATTACATTGAACACTTGCATGAACTCTCAAACCATACTCTTTGGCTAACTGCATAGTTCCAATGTCTGAAACAATAACTGCATCAACCTCAGCAGAATTTGCAAAATCTAAAATTTCCATAACTTTTTTTAAATCATTTTCATAAATAACTGTATTTGTGCAGAGATAAACTTTTTTGCTGTTATCATGAGCATATTTAATTCCTTCAATTAACTCCTCTCTTGTAAAGTTCTTTGCATTAGCCCTCATATTCAACTCTTTCAAACCACAATAGACAGCATCCGCTCCATAATCAATAGCTGTTTTTAGACAGATTATATCATTTGCAGGGGATAATAACTCTACCATAATATCACTCTTACTTAATTTATTTTTAAAATAGACAAATAATTAATAATTTAAATAATTACATTCACTGTAAATTAAATTCACTTAAATAAATAGTTAAAAAGAGAGAATTTAATTTTGATTAATTAAAAATTCAACTACTTTGTTGATTTCTGGCAGTTCAATATTTAGCTCTTCCCCTCTTAGACACAATTTTACTATATCTTTATTGTTTGGAATAATTGTTATTACTTTATCTTTGTCAATATTTTCGAGTACTAAATCTTTAGTTTCATCATCAACTTTATTTACTATGAAATAAACTTTTTTACCAAGTTTTTCTCCAATTTCCTCTATTTTTTTAGCTAATCTTATAGATTCATAAGTTGGATCAACGATTCCAATAATTATATCACAGCCTCCTTCAACACCTCTTCCAAAATGCTCAATCCCTGCCTCAGTATCTACGATAACAACTTCATTATCTTTCAAATTTAAACTTTTTAATAGCTCTCTCAACAAGACACCCATTGGACATGCACAACCTTCGCCAAAATCGTGGATTTTACCCATGGCTAAAAGTTTTATTTTATCTTTTTCAACTATATAGTCTTTTGGTAAATCATCAATAGTCATTTCATCAAATAAATCAACATTTTTTTTGGATCTTACCTTTTGCATAAAGTTTCTTCTACCGCCTAAATACTCTATAAAATCTTTTGGCTGATCCATTCCTAAAAGTTTATGCAAACTTATATTTGATTCATCTCCGTCAATCACTAAAACATTATAATCTCTTTTAGCAAATTCTTTAGCAATTAAAGAAGATATTGTACTTTTTCCACATCCACCTTTTCCACATATAGAAATTTTCATAATAATAACCCCCATATGTTGTAATATTACTTAAAATAACTATGTTTTTGGGTATAAATATGTTATTGTGTTTCTTTTTATTTTAATATTTGGATAAATAGAAAGATAAAAGTGTCTAATACCCTTTTTTT
>JALVUY010000038.1 GCA_027023665.1 Methanocaldococcaceae archaeon | reverse complement strand
CAAAATTAAATAGTTGGTGGCAAAAATAATTTTATTTGGAGGAAGATTTTTTTGATTTTCTACTATCAGAATATCTGCATCATTTATATTGTCTACTATTTTTATTTTGTGAAGGTGGAAATTATGGACTTAGAAAAGTTAATAAAAATTGGAGAAAAAAATGGCTTTGAGACAGAAGTTTTTTTTGAAAAATCTTATTATACAGGAGTAGATTTAGATGGAAAGAGTGTTGATAGTTTTCAAACAGAGGTTGATTATGGTATTGGAGTTAGAGTCCTAAAGGATGGAAAAGTTGGCTTTGCCTATTCTAATAGATTTGATGAAAGTATTGTTTATAGGGCCATGAAGAACTTAGTAGAAGATAGACATACTAAATTTGCAGAGCCACAAAAGTATAAAGAGCCAAAAGGAATTTATTACAAGGAAATCCTAAATTTAGAGGAGGAAAAACTATTGGAATGTCTTATAACTATGAGGGATATTATTTTAGACAATAATGCCACTGTTTTGAGCGGAGGAGTTTCTAAATCAATAGGTTATGTAAGAATAATAAATTCAAACGGTGTAGATGTTGAATATGAAGATACTTATTTTTCAGCATCAATATCAATAATGTATGAAGGAGAAACTTCCTATGAAGGAAAAACTCGACATAATGTTTTTAATGTTGAAGAAATTAGTTACAAGGCATTAGATTTGGCTAAAAAATCAGCAAATGGTAAAAGTATTTCATATAAGGGAAATATTATTTTATCTCCAAGGGCTTTGCGTGAGTTATTAGCATATACATTGGTGCCAGCGTTTAGTGCTGAGAATGTTCAGAGAGATAGGAGTATTTTAAAAAACAAAATTGGAGAGCAGATTTTTAATGATTGTATAACGATAGTTGATGATGGAACTTTGGATTATGGTCTATACTCTTCAAAGTGCGATGATGAAGGAACCAAAACACAAAGAACTGTATTAGTGGAAAACGGAATTTTAAAAAATTATCTATATGATATAAAAAGGGCTAATAAAGAAGGAAAGACATCAACAGGAAACGCTTCGAGGGGTTTCAGTTCTCTCCCATACATATCTCCAACGAACTTTATTATTGAGAAAACCAACAATAGTTTAGATGATTTTGATGAATATATTTATATAAATGGAATTATTGGTTCTCATACTTCAAATCCAATTACAGGAGATTTTGCCGTTGAGATTCAAAACTCATATTATTACAAAAATGGAGAAATAATCCCACTTAAAAAAGGAATGTTTGGAGGAAATATATTTGAGATGTTTAAAGAGGCTATTCCTTTAAATGATGTAGAACAGAGAGGTAAGTTAATTTCTCCTTCAATAGTTTTCAAAGGAGAAATAGTTAGTTAATAATTTTGTTTATTTTATTCTTTTTTATTCTTTTAATCTTTCCTTTAAATAATCTACTAAATCATCTATTCTAACTCTAATCTGCTCTCTGGTATTCCTCTCTCTAACTGTAACAGTTCTATCTTCTAATGTTTGTCCATCTACTGTTATACAAAATGGAACTCCAATTTCATCAGCCCTCATATATCTCCTACCTATAGCTCCACTGTCATCATATTCAGCTATAATTCCATTATCTCTAAGCATCTCTTTTATCTCCATGGCTATCTTTGGCATATCTTCCTTATTAACCAATGGTAAAACATATGCCTTTATAGGAGCTATTGACGGTTTTAAATCTAAATAAACTCTATCATCTTCCTCTCTATATGAATGTTCTAATAAACAGTAAGTAATTCTATCAATTCCAAATGATGGCTCAATGACATGAGGAATTACTTTTTCTCCTTTAATAACTTTTTTAACCTTTTTTATTTCAACATAATCTTTTAAAATTTCAAATTCTTTCTCATTAATTTTTATAATTACTTTGCCATCTTTTTCCAGAGTCTTTACAAAATTCTCTTTGTCTTTTTCACTTAAATTGCTTATATATTCTTCAATTACTTTTGTATCTTTTTTGAATACCCTTCCAACAACTTTATAATTTAGATTTATTTCATAAGTTTCTATCTCTTTTTCCTCATCAAACTCAACAAATATTGATAATTCTACACCACTATGGTAAGAATGACTTCTTAAATCGTAGTCTGTTCTATCGGCAATTCCTACACACTCAATCCATCCAAACCTCTCTGTGTATATCTCAGCATCCCAGCAGTCTATTGCATAGTGTGCCATTTCGTTTGGCAAATGCTGTCTAAATCTAATTTTATCTTTATCAATTCCAATATTTTCTAAGAATCTCTTTGTTAAAGCTATAAAGTATGCAATTATTTGATGTCTTATTATTCCTTTCTCAACTGCCTCTCCAATACTCATTTTAATTATTTTCTCTTCCTCTGATAAGTTCTCATCCATCTGCCTATCAGCTGGCAATAATGGAACTATTTCATCCTTAACTAAATCAAATTTTTCATGCTCTTTTCTTTCTGGATGAACAAAGTATTCAATCTCTGCCTGAGTAAATTCTCTCAACCTTATAACTCCTTGCCTTGGAGAAATTTCATTTCTATAACTTTTACCTATTTGAACTACACCAAAAGGTAATTTATTTCTAAAAAATTGTGCTAATCTTTTGAATTGAATAAATATTCCCTGTGCTGTTTCAGGTCTCATATAACCAGTTCTCTTTCCTCCTGGCCCTATAGAAGTAACAAACATTAAGTTGAATTTCTTAACCTCTCCTAACTCTCCTCCGCACTTTGGACATCTTATATTATACTTTCTAATTAATTCTTCCAATTCTTTCAATGTTTTTCTTTCTGTATCTACATCTACAAACTCTTCAATTAAATGATCTGCCCTAAAACTTTCTAAGCAATTTTTACATTCTACAATTGGGTCTGTGAAGTTATCAACGTGCCCAGAAGCTTTTAAAACTTCATAAGGAGTTACTGTTGGGCTTTCTATTTCATAAAATCCTTCTTTTACAATAAATATTTCTCTAAATTTTGATATTATGTTATTTTTTAGTAAGCATCCTAATGGTCCATAATCTACAAATCCAGCAATTCCTCCATAGATTTCAAATGAACTCCATAAGTATCCTCTTCTTTTAGCCAAATCCATTATTTTCTCATAAATATCTTTTTCCATTCTCTCACCAAAGTATAGTTTTTCCAGAGTCTATTCTATCTAATATAAATATCATTAATGACGAGGCAATTAAATCAGCAGTAGTTCCGGGATTTAATTTATTCCCATCTTTTGCCAAATAATTATCAAATTCTTTAACTTTTTGTTCATTGAAGTTTTTTAATACATCTTTAGCCATTTTAGAAACTTCCAATGCAGTTTCAAAACCTTTCTTTCGTGCAATTAATGTATCAGGATATTCTGCCAATATGTTTAAAAATGTTTTCGTTACTGCTAAGTTGATATTATTTAACTCCTTATAATACTTTTTTAATAACTCATAACCTTCAAATGAGATTTTAAAGTTATCTACCCATTCTTTACTTATGTTATCCCATTCTGCAGATATTTTATAAACATCTAAAAGAGTTAATCCCTTCTCTATAAGTTCTCTTTTTGCGTCTTCTGAAGTGACATCAGGCCCTCTCTTTGGTTTATTGACATAAGCCATTGCTATATTTATAGCATCATAGACATTTATTGCATCTTCAACAGTTGTATTTTCAGCTATTTTCTTTAAATTCTTTTTTAGTTCATTTTTATTAAAATTGTCTAACTTTCCAGCGGCCATTGCTATTGGTATATGCAACATTATAATTCCTAAATTAGCATTTGTTGGAGACCACTTCCTACTCTCAATTACCGCCTTTTTTATATATAAGCCAACATTTTTGTCATCTTGTGAAGCCTCATAGACAACATTTCCAAAGGCAATTCCAGAATTTATAAAGTGATGATACTTTATATCTCTATAATCCCTATTTCTATGGACATTTCCAGGTTTAAAAGAACTAACTTCTAAACAACACGCTATTTGGGAGGCTTTCATAATATCAAAAGGATTCATTTTTTCACCAAAATTTATTTATATGTAGGAATATATAAGTTATGTATAATCCAATAGGTGGAAATATGAACGGAATTGGGCTAATGGTCTATATTTATGTTGGATTTTTATCATTCTTTCTTGGAATGATTCCAATATATTATGTTATAAAATACTCAAAGTTGGAAAGGGACAAAATAAAAAACAATGCAATAATCCAATATAGGGAAAATCTTAAAAATCTTATGCCAACAGGCTTTAGAAATTTAGTAATATCCTTCTTATTCATCATAGTCGTAATAACAGTTGTTAATATTTTTGTTTTTAAACTCTATACTTTTGCCTTAATTATGGATATAATATTGTTTATTTTAATGTGTTTTGTTGGATTTTATAGATTTCCAGTTTATATCTCCAAAAATGGATTTTATTATGGAAGATTATATACTTGGAGAGGTTTTGAAGGTTATGAAAAAGTTGGTGACAAAATAAAACTAATTGGAAAAAAATATATTTCATCAGATGTTTATCTAAAAGATGATAAAAAACTTGAGGAGATCCTTAAAAAACATTTACCATTAAAG